>JAAZKK010000118.1 GCA_012799825.1 Clostridiaceae bacterium
TGATGAAAGGGTCTTTCAGCGTGATGTCATGATTAAGTGCCGCTGTGTAACCGAAACAACGTATTAGACCGTTCAAATGATTCAAGATGTAATGCTTCGGCTTCGGCTTGGACGCATACGTCGTCTGGCTGATGTCAAAATAATTTTCATACTTACTATCCGGTTCGCTAGAGTCATGAAAGATTTTAATAGCTTTTGATTTTTTAAGGATATTTGCACCAAGCACCTTCCACTCGTCGAACGTGCGAATTTCCGTTGCGTCCGGCATCTGCTCTTTTAATTGCATAATTTTGTCATACGAAAAATCAGGAAAAGCCGCTTGCAAACGAATATATGCAGGAAGCGCGCTTTCTATTTCGTCTTTTTCCTCGACGGGAATAACATCAACTGTTTTTTCCGCAGGTTTTCCGTCCTCATCAATTTCTGTTAAGCCTTCAGCCCACTTATCGAGTACCTCAAGACACTCCGTATCTTGTTTGTGGCGTTCCAGTCTTAAATGAAGGCTATCTTTGATAACATACATTGAGACGGAATAGTCCTTGATATTGTTATCTTTCAAATAATGAACCAGTGTTCTTATCTGCTCGTAAAAAGCGTTTAATTGTTCGTTTAATTCTTTGTTTTTCATCTTTAACGCTCCATTGTTTTTACAGGATCGGACTTCCCTTCCTGTTTCATAATTCTTCTTTCACATTGTTTGTAAGCGTCTATGACTCCCCGCGAAAGATCAATTTCACAATCTCTCTCCTTGTAAGAATCGGAGTGATTCGAGTATTCCTTCGCTTGTGAGGATTTCGGAGAGACGTTCCCTTCCTTTATGCCCGGCATATCCGGGCTCGACATTTCCCCCAAAAATTCACCATGATCAACAATATCGGCACGGGTATAAAAGGCGGTCAACTCTGGTAAAACCTGTTCCGACGCACCTTTTTCATTCTCAGCCTTCACCGTTTCCGGCGCTTTTTCTTCTCCTGGAATGGTTACTTCTTTCCTTGTTATGTAAGGTTCCGAATCTTCCTTTTCCACATAGGCTTGAGATTTATCGACATCGATGACTTCTTCTTCCTTTTCAAGAGGGACTTCTCTTTCAGTTTCAGAGATTTCTACCTCCTGCACCGGCGGTGCCTGTTCTTCCACTTCATAAATATCCGGAGTCTTCAAATCGTCCAGCGTAAATTCTTTTGTATTAAAGGGAATAATTTTTTCTGCGAGAATGTGGCATATAGGTGCAGATTTTAGAATTTCCTGTATTTTTTCCGCATCCGTAGGCCGCGCAAAAATCATTTGCGGCGATTCATCGACTTTTATTTTTTCGCCGGTAATCCAATCTACACCACTTTGCTCTGCGGTAGCATTTTTAACGTAGTAACAAGCGACTCCGAACTCTTTTGCTTGCTCCTTAAAACTTTTCACTGCGTCAGGCGGTAAGTAGAAGATGGTAGAATCAATTTCACCATGCTTCAACTGGCGTCCTATGTGCTGATCATAAAAAAGTATTTTCCCCGCTTTACTGCCAAGAGAGGCAATCGCGGATAAAGCGACCGTTGAGCCTTTGCCCGTCGCCTTTATAGCGCCAAGACCGCCGTTCACTCCTAGTTCTGCTAACTTAAAAATCATATACATCGTTGCATCACCCGGTTCCATGTTTAACTCCTTTTTCTGCAACAAAAAAGCGGCTTCTTTGCCGCAAGCTTTTTACAAGTAAACCACTTCGCTAGTTGCTCTTTTTAGCGCTCCATTTCTAATCTTTCCAACAATACTTTATATTTTTCGGGTTCCCTTACTCTAGGATCATAACCGCCGTCACGTTCTCCCAAAATATCCGCGGCGGCTCGATTGAACGATCTTAAAAGTCGTTCGTTCATCATGAACATTTCCTCTGTGAAATCCAATGCTACTAAAGCACCGCCCATATTTTTGTTTTCTTTACTAAAACCTGTGTTCATCAACTCTTCATGAAAAGCGTCGTACATGAAGCCGGTGCCGTCTTTGTCATCATACATGCGTTCATGTATTTCGTTGCGTTGGCGTTGGACAACAAGAGCCGCTTTCTCAACATTTTTACCCCAAAAATAAACTCCCATGCCGAGATACGATATCCCTTTTAATCCTCGTAGTTGTTTTTGCAACTCAGCTTCTCTATTTGAATATGCCCTGAATATCGGAAACTTTGAAAGTTCCTTGTTGTGATGTTCTTTCATTTCCTGATACTCGTTCATTTGATATGTACCTCTTCTTTCTCTAACCTGTTCTTTTTAATCCGTTTCATTCGCTCGAGATGAATAATAAAATCTTCGCGTGTCGCCTCAATGATTATCTGATAATTCCTCTTAGGCGGTATAAACGATGTTGTTTGTGCTCCTTCCGTAACCTCATAACCAATCACTTCAAGCCAGTTAAACAGTTGTTCTGGATTTTCAGCAGTCATTGATAGGCCTTTTATTGTGGCCACTAACGTTCTTCTGTTTTTCTTACGGTCTTTCTGATTCATTTCAACAACTTTTTGAGGAAAACCGATAGGAAGACTACCGTCTTTTCCTATAAGCTCCTGAACCGGAAGCCCCTCAATCAAGGCCGCACAAATGAAACCCATATCGGTCGGTGAATAGTGCGGATTTTCATATATCTTTGTGTCAATGCCAGCTTTTATCCCGCGCTTAATCTGATACATCTGTTCCGGCGTGTAATAGGAATATTCAATCGGTGATACATCGATGCCGTCCATGATACCCATTTGAATTTCATGTATCTGCTGTGCAGAAAATCCGCTATCAAGATATTTTTGATATTCAAGGTCATTCATTAAGGCAAAATGCAATACGCCAACTTCATCCGGCGACAAATCTTTTTTGAGCAGGGCAGTACAGTCTTTTCCGGCAAAAAGCACTTCTCTTATTTTTCGCATATGATACGAACTATACGCAGGATCGGCATAGTAAGTTATATCAACGCCATTACTCAAGCCTCGTACTAATTCACTCCATTGCGATGAGTTAAACTCGTCAATGTCAAAGTATTTTTCGTTTTCCAACGTGTTCCCCCCTTTCATTACAATAAAAAAGCGGCCTACCTGCCGCTCTTCCTCTTATCTCCGTATTTAATTCATTTTTAGCGATAAATTACCGCGTTCTCGTCCAACTAGTGAACCACTTCACTAGTATCTCTTTAGCGCACAAAATCATTCAGCTCCGGTTCCTTGCGACTACAGTGCCAGTGATATTCTTCATGCTCTCGATGCTGTTCCGGCTGTTCTTTACGCGCTTTTAATCTTGGTTCATCATTCTCAGCTTTTCGTTCTCTTCCTTCAAGCTCTGAATGTAACTGTGCTGATGATCGATTACCACTTTCGCGCGAATCATATTGTCCGTATACAGTTTTTTCAGCCTGTCGAAGTCCTCTTGCAACTCCTTGTTCACGTCGTTCGGACGGTTGACTTTTCTGATTTTCTCTTGAGGTAAAGTACTCATGTTCTTGTTCCTTTTCAAATTTTTTGACGTGCTTTTTCCATGTGTCGCGGATGACTTCTTTAACTAATTCTCGTTCTTGTTCTGTGCCCTTTTTCTCTTTAACAAAAGAAACAGCCTTGTCGAAGCTCTGTAATTCATACTTATACACAATACGTACTTTTTGTCCATATTCTTTTAACTTAAATATAGCGGCTTCGTTCGGTTTTGTCTCCTGTTTTTTCAATGGTTCGTTATTAAACAGCTTATTAAATTTCCGGTAGTAGTATCGAAATACTCTTACATAGTAAGGAGATCGTATCTTAAATAGTAAAATGAGAACGGTAGGCTTTTTCCTTGTCCGGTAATTAACATTCTTCTTAACGGCAGGAGAAGCAAACGTTTTTCCTTTTTGCCTTTCAATGCGTCTTGATAGCGCGTCCAGTTCAAATGCATCACCAAGAGAACGAAGCCTAACAAAACGCTCCATGCCGGGACGACGGATAGCAATATGCTTGACATCCGATTTCACGTCATAACCTTCCCTTGACAGCAAATGAAGCAAGTCTGAAAAGTTGTCTGCGGTCTTTACAAGTCGGTTAATATCTTCTCTTATCTTCACCCGATGACTGCGATTGTACACGCGGTTGACTGTTTTTTTTCTATCTACTGATGGTTCCGTTATGACAGATAACTCGTGCTCCAAACACAGATGGTCAGATAAATTTCTAAAATGAAGTTTATTTCCTTTGCCTAGATGGTATTTTTTTCCATCAAGAAAACTTACCGAATTGATGATGAAGTGATTATGGATATGAGCTTTATCAAGATGCGTAGAAACAACCACCTGATATTTCTCTCCCCACATTATGTTGGCAATTTTTACTCCAATATCATGTGCCACATCCGGCTCGACTTCGCCAGGCTTAAAACTTTGTATCGCATGATAATATTGTATGCCGCCCGGTTTTCCCCATAGTTCTTTTGTCTTTTGCATTTCATCGGCGGCGATATCACTTGTACAATTTATTCCGGTTACATAGCGGACGTCTGCGATTGTTTTTTCCGGATTTCCTATATAGTAGATTGCATCGGCAAGTGTCTTTTCTTCATTTTTCGTGTAGTCCAGCGCCTTCTTGAGTATTGCGCGTGAGCTTATAATTTTTGTTGCCGCCATCAAAATTCTCCTTTCCTTTTCATTTTTTATTTTGAAACAGGTCTCGATGCCGATTGTAACTTGTCATCTATCGAAAGCAGATATTGGAGCAGTTCATGATAGGCTTTTTTATACTCTTTGTGATAAATACTGCCGGTCGCATTGGCCACCATTGTAAGCCGGTTAAGATTGACTCCGATACGTCGAAGCTCATTTTTTAACTCGTGGTATTCGAGCGGCGGCGGTGCGTATACTCTTGACTCTGCAAGTATCGCTCGAATATAAGCTTCGCGAGGAAGGCCGGATTGTGTCACTTTTTCATCCAATAAATCTAACTCTTCTTGTGTAAGCCTAATTAAAAAAGAACACGATCGTTTTCTCTTTTCTGACATAAAATATTCCTCTCTAATGCGAGAACCCGCTTCCTTCTTCTTGCTCAAAAAAGCACAGGTGAACATCGCCTTGTTTATACATTTTTTTGATTTTATGCAATTTTGAGGAGTTTATTCCCTGTTTGTCCCTTCCTATATATATAAATATATATATTGCTATTATCTTAAAATTTATAAATATATGTGTATTCAAGATATAGATATATATAGAGAGAGGACTTCACTAACTGGCAAGCATCGCATTTGGATATCCACAAGTGCTACCCAAATGCCCCTGCCGAACAGGGATTGTTAGGGGATTCCCCTAAGACCCCGATATGTATAAATAAAAAACCTACCACAAAGTGCGTAGGCTTTATAAGTAATATGAACGCTTCGTTTATTAAGCTTCAATGTTATGATTCATTATTGTCCATTTCTCTTTCTTCATTCCACGTGTTTCAATGCTTGCTTTTCCACAATGCCATCGGATGACGTTCCAGTCTTTTTGATATTTCTGTATTTCCAAATAGTAAGTCAGGTCGATAAACCTGCTCATTAAACGCATCCAAGAACATTTTATCGTTATCTGTTAAACGCAGATTACTTGAAAAATAATCCTCAACGACTTCCGTTGCAATTTGAACGTTGAAAAATTCTCCTTTGCGTAAAACAGGTAAGAGGCTCTTCAAAATTTGATGTTGAGTAATATTTTTAATCCTGTTAAAAGATAAAATAAATGAAGAATCATCAGCGTTTACTGCGCTGTAAAACACTACACAACGACGCAAAAAATCAGTTTCAGACTCATTAAAGAGATCTGACTTTACCATGTTATAAACATCGTAAAGGTCTCGTGGTGCCGAACGGGATAGTAAAGCAACAATTTTCGATGCGAATAATTCAATAGGTGATACTGTCTTTATCTTAAAATTATTGTCTTTGCCTTCAAATAAAACAAGTCTATCTTCAGGAGAAAGGACATGGCATCGAAGGACATAATTGATTTCAATTTTTAAGTTATCTGTCATACCAGCTACATTCTTGTATTCATAAATAAAAGAATCTAGCGCATGGCTACGCTTTGTTTTATTACTTTGCGTGTAACCATTGGCGGTCAAGTATTTATCAATTCTATCCGTTATAACGGAGCGATTTTTCAACATTTGTTCCCGCGTGACTTCCGCTGAATAATCTAGATCAATGTCAACAGAGAGGCGTGGCAAGTTAAACACCGTTAGATTTATTGCCGTTCCCCCTTTAAGTACAAGAACCTGAGACAATAACGCATCGTCTTTAATAAACTCTAAAATATCTACAAGGCGATACGTTTTTTCAAACATATCACGAACAAAACCGGCTTTCTTTGCTTGAGTATCTATAAATGAATAATCATATTTCAGCATTTTCTACAATCCCCTTGTTCACAATTTTTTTTATGTTTGATGGTGCGTAAAGATTCCATTTTTCATGGAACTCGTAGTCAATCGGTTCTTTCACTAGGTAGCGATTTGCGCCGGATATACGCTTTTTGCAGATATCAAAAAAGGAAGGCGGCAACAAAAACTCCTCATTCATCTGTTCCATTAGATAACCTGTTTTTTGATAGAGAAAACCATTTTTGTAATCTGACAACGCATCAAGCAAACGTTCGGCGCGAAGAGAAGGAACAAGCATTAGACAACGCACTAGTTCTTCCAATCCGCCAGCACGAGCAATATCATCAATACAATCAACAACTGTGCGCTCAAGGCCAGATACTCTAATCAACCCTTCGCTAATCACTTCCGGATCACCTTTAGGTGAAGCGCGTCGAAACGTGACACCTTGATAATTAAAATCACGGAAACGATGTTTGCTCGTTACTGTGATCTCAAAGAAAACCTGATTCGCATAACCATAAACTTCAAAAGCACTGTGATAGGATACAAAAGCATCCGGGAAAAGACGGCTTCCTAGTGCATAATTTGAAAACAAAGGCTGCTTTGTCGCAAGGTTAATCACAACGTAAAAATTATGGCGCACCCGTTCAATGTAACCTTTTGCAAGATATTGTTGAATAATAGACGCGGCAGTTGCTATACTGCATCCAAGTTTATCCGCGAGCTCTATGCGCGAAAAACAGCCCAACTCAACCATTTGATCATAGTGTTTCATTAAAGAAGCACTCCCTTTTCGTTTTTTTAAATTTAACACAATAAGACCTTTATTACAATCTTATTGTGCACTTTTTAGTATATTAATTATTCCTTTTTGGCTGCACCGACAGACTTATTTTATTTTTGAAAATAAAAGAGGTGTCTCAAAACACTTTATTAAGTGATATAGGCATCCTCTAATCAGCGCTTCGCTATCATTCGAATTCCTGCTCTTGTAAGATACTCATGTATTCTTTTGCTTTCTGCTCATCAATCGGTGTGAGTTCATAATCTCGGATTTCGTCATTTGATAAAGAACGTTTATAGTAAACAATCGAATAATAACCGGATGTTTCCTTGTCAACATCTTGAAAGCCCATCATGCCCATGATTGGTTGTGTTCCAATAGAACAGCCTCTATATCTCATTCCGTAGTAATACAACATTGTTTTTACTCCCTTAATAAAAAAGCAGCCATTCTGCTGCTCTTTTTTCTTAACAATCAGTTTGTTGTTAACGTTCCAGCTCATCAATTATTCGCTCAGGGGAAATCCCTATAACGTCTTCTAAGATAGCTTGCGATAAATCAACATTCACTAAATTTGCACCCCTTAAATCAGCGCCGCGTAGATTAGTTCTAGTTAAGTCAACATTTTCTAAATTTGTGTTACGTAAATCCGAATTAGAAAGATTCGCAAAGTCGAGGTTAGAAAAACCTAAATCACATCCGTAAAGGTCTGCTCCGCAAAAATTAGTCCCTGATAAATTTGTAACATTCATTAGAGAACCGGTAATCTTTGCGTCAACACAATTTGCATCTTCTAAGTTAGCGCCAAATAAGTTTGTAAACATCAAAAAAGCTCTTTCAAGATTTGCGCTTTCTAAAATTGCACCACCTAAATGCGCGCCACTTAAATTTGCGCCACGTAGATCAGTTCTGGTTAAGTCCGCGCCAATCAGAATCGCATTTGCCAGATTTACCTTAGCTAAGTTCATGTTAGACAAATCCGCGTCTTTTAGATCGGCGCGCACGCCGATTGGATCATCCTTGAGCCAACAGGCGTGCTTTTCCAGAATACTTTGTAATTCTCTTTCGGCTATTTTTCGCACGGATTACTCCTTTCGTTGCTCAAATACCGTGTGTTTTTTATCGTTCTTGTCCCGTTTGTTCTTTTTGCCGGAACTCTTGCATGGGCGATAAGATATTTACTGGCACACGTTCATCAAGCGCTTTCATGTGAGAAGAATACTTATCATACACAACATCTAAGTCTGTAAACAGTGCATTTCTCAAGGCAGCTTTAGCTTTTTCCGGTGTAGCATCTTCCGGCTTGAGTGATTTATTCACATCCTCTAGCATTTTCTTGTAGGCTACTGAAAGATGGCGTTTCTGTGACGGTGTAATATCAAGCCCTATCTTTGTAAATGTCATGATGGAAAAAGCGTCTGCTTGAAACTCTTTGTGTGAACGCGATAAACCATTATCCTCTCGATGCATGAGCGCATGTCCCATTTCGTGCAAGAGCGTCGATAACCGTTGTGTATCCGAAAGATCAGGCGCTATCTGTATTTTGTTTTCTGACGGATAGTAAGCGCCAAAAATACCCGCGCCGGTGAACAGTTCTGATGTAACAGGACAGATGTTGTCTTTAATGTATGATTCAACAATCTCAGCTAATTTTCTGTGTTCTAAAGACGCATAACCGGGATTGTAAAATTTCGGATAATCCTCACGAGAGATATTGGTCTGTGTGATGTCAAAAACTGTACCTAGTTTGAAATTGACGTATGCCTTTTTTGTTAGCTTTCCGGACTCTACTGCACGCTTTTCTTCCGGTGTAGCATCTTTTAACTTCTTAAATATGCCTTTATCCGTAATGAAACCTTCTGTTCGCATAGGCAAAATAATTTTAAGTCCCTTTTCACCGCGACGAACAGAGTAGCCTTCCTTTTTGAAAAAAGTATAGCTTCCTACAAACGTTGCGTGTTGATTTTGCAAGTAAATTAACATCGTGTTTCTTGTCGAATACTTGTAAAATTTTGAGGAAAAAGCAAATAACTCGACTAAATCTACTGGATCGTCAACATACGAATCCGCCATGTTTTCTAATTTCTCCTGTAGAAGAAAAAGTTCCTGTTCTCTTTTCTCTTTCCAATCTTCTGTACGGTCAACTTTATTACTCATGATTATCTCCTTTCGTTGCAATAAAAAAGCGGCATTTCTGCCGACTCTTTTTTCTTTGATGCCGTTTTGTGCTCTAGCGTTCCAAATCGTCAATCGTTTGCTCCGACGACACGCGATAATAAGCTTGTTCTTCTAACACGCCTGTATCACGGAAGGAATAGAAGTCATAATGATTTAGACCGTTCACAATGACATGATCAATTACAGGGATTCTTAATATCTTTCCCGTTTCTTTTAGCGCTTTTGTAGCTTCAACATCTACTTTGCTTGGTGTTACGTCTCCTGATGGATGATTATGACCTATGATAATGGCATAAGCCTTGTTAACGATGGCGTTACGAAATACTTCACGTGGATGAACACTCGTTCCAGCGAGTGAACCTACTGAAACTTCTTCGTAATCGATAACTCGATTTTGTACGTCAACAAAAACGACAATAAAGGCTTCTTTATCGTGAATCTTATCCATCACTGAGCGTACAAATTTCGCTGTCTCTGCAGGTGAATCTAGAATAGGATTTTTTTGCTTAAGCGTGCTACTCATCCGGTACAGATCAAGAAATGCTTGATGTTTTTTTCGTTGTGTCGGCGTCTTAAGTAGCTGAGCGGCATTATTAACCAATGCCGCCATGCCTTTCTTTTCCGCATACTCGGTGACTTTTTCTTCAGCGACACCGATGATACGCGAATAAGCCTGAATGTAACGATGTTTTTCATGGGAAGTCATTTACATTTCCTCTGTTTCTTTTGCTAGCTCAAGAAATAATACAAGCTCTTCAAGTTTTTCCGCGTCTTCTTTTGAAGTCGTACATTCTACCGGATTGTTCATAACTTCTTCAACGTTATCGGTCGTCACTTCAACGCCGATAAGATTTTTAATAAGCTCTTTAACATCCATTTGTTCGCTCCTTTCGTGATATAAAAAACGGCTTTGTTGCCGTCTCTCCAAATCATCATTTTTTCATTTTTTATTATTCTTACTACCTAGACATAAGTGCAACAATAGAAGACATAGTTACTAGTCTATGTAGTAATCTATGTATACCTATGTCGGCGCACAGGGGGGTGTACCCTCGGCGCACAGGGGGGTACCGATACTACAGCGACGGATACAATATCCTTTTTCCACAAAATCAACTGATCCTTGGCATAGGTACAACGATGGGGAATTTTCCATCGTCGTATATTGTCAATTCCGGATTCGACCTTTGCCACCAAACAGGCGTATTGCACTGTCTCTTGTTTTCCCAATACAGATCACCCGTAGTTATCGACATATAGAGTGTCGATAAAATGAACGAGGTCAAGGAGTATATCTTATTTTTGTAGTCACTCAGAATGAATACCGTTGTTTCTAAAATGCCGTAGTCTATTTTCCACATCGCGTTCTTCACAACATCAGCAGATATCCTATTACTACAAATGGCAAACGATGAATTGTTGGAACATATCGTATCCGTAGCAATCCTTAATATGGCATCTATTATGTTCTTATCTATGTTACAAACGGCAACATCGTATTCTATCTGTTTGCTCAATTGACTATAAACAGCCGTCCAGCGCGGAAGTGATTTTTCCTTCCTTTTTGTTTTCTTCTCCGACCTTGTTGGGGTTGTTTTTAAGTTTCCTAATTTTCCGTTTGACATAGACACGGAAGACAGTGTATTCTTTATACAGGCCTGCGGGGGTATTTTGTACGCGGATGTGGGATCGGCAACGAGATGCCCTCTTTTATTTTGTCCACTTTTCACTTTACAAATGTTTTCAGGAGCTTTCTCTTTCACAAAATCTTTTTCTAAAGTATGCTCAAAATGCACCTTATTCCTTAAAATGACACTGCTTCCCCTATTTCGCGCCTTGTTCGATTCTTGTGTCTTATCACATGAATTTGTCTTGACTTCGAGCAAAGTATCGCCTTGGCGTTCCTGTGACGTTTCGACGTTCTCTTCGGCGATGGTATTATCTTCGAACATCAGATTAGTTTTTTCAGAATGTTGATGACACATTTCTTTTGCACTGTAGCCTACCATGTCAGCTTCGGTGCCATCCCAATTTTGAGGAAACGTTTGACTAAAATCAATTATCATTTCTTTCTTTACGGTGAGTTTGTACGTGATTTTCTTAACAGCATCAGGATCAATGTCAATAAAAAGTAGCGTAAACCAACCGTTGTTAGGTGTTCTTGCCTTTCGCACGATGCGTTTAATAAGTCCTCTCTTTTCAAGTTCAATAACAGCACTTCTAACCTCATGGTAACCGAAACCAAATGTGTCGGCCATTTCTCGATAGCTTTTTTGTAAGTAATCTTTATCTTTAAATTTCTTCCTAAAAGATGCTTGACCAGTTTTACTGTCCACTTTGATGGACGGACGATACCAATAAACAATGTCTGCTAAGATAGCAATGGCCGTCTGATACGGCTTGCCGGAACGTTTAATCTCCTTGTACCAACTTTTAGGTACAATGTCGCCAAAATAATCGATCTCTTCCATTTGTGCGATTTTAGGATGATCGCATGGAATGATGGAATAAGCATTATTTTCTGATTTTTTCATTTTTTGATCCTTTCTGAAAATAAAAAAAGGCCGGAAACGGCCTTCTTGAAAAAATAGTTATTTAGTTTTTATCGTTAAGTAATGTCGTTCTTAAACCTAGTTATCGCTTTAAATCGCTCCGGCACAATTTCAATCATCATTGGCAGACAGCCATTTTTCTTGTAAAAACTTCTTCTAAGTATGCCCTTCTCGACAAGTCTATCCATTGCGTTTTTTACATCGGACAAGCTAAAATTCATACCGTGTGCGATATGTTCATACTCACATATAATGCCGCTTGATTTAAGCGGCCACTCCATGCCGACAATATCGCCTTGATCGTCAAACTGATATTGAGGTTCAAACCTAGACAGGATATCCGATAGGACAGAAATAGCCGTTTGATCCGGTTTTCCGTTAGGGCGTTTTATTTCTCGATACCAACTATGAGGCGTGTACAAAAAAGAAATATCTTGTTCCCTCATTATTTCCAAGAGTAGATTATTCATAACAATTTTCCTTCCTTAGTCATAAG
Source organism: Clostridiaceae bacterium (assembly GCA_012799825.1). GTDB lineage: Bacteria > Bacillota > Clostridia > Saccharofermentanales > DTU023 > UBA4923. Next base: position 12,363 of record JAAZKK010000118.1, read on the forward strand.
CACGTTCTAAGTCTTCTTCTGTTTGCCTTTGCTGGTGCTTCTCTTGTAATTCGTAATACAGTTCCGAAGGTTCATCTACCGTTTCATGTTGGTAATAAAGGCGTGTATCAAGGTTCCCGTTTATATAAAAATCAAAATCTTCAACGTCAGCGTCTTCACATTTATCAACAACATCGGCTTTGTATTTATCTTCTGCAAAAAACATTCTCAAACCCTGCCTTTTAAATAAAAAAATAGCGGCATTTCTGCCGCTATTTTTTCTTCTAGTGAACCAGTTCACTAGTAATGTCGGACTTAATTGTTTTCTTTTAACGCTTCGTCTATTTCCCTTTTTAAATTAGCTACGTCGAGAGTTGCACTAAGTGGAAGTTTGCCAAGCACCCAGTCTTCTTCGTCCAGAGTAAAACTTCCTTCATCCCGAATATCAAACGTTATTTTTCCATCTTCGTCATGATAAAAATAGGCTTCCATGCCATTCGAGCCTAACTCCAATGACAAGTCTTCAAAAAAGCCTTCCCTGTAATCTATATCTTCGTTGTTCATTTTGTATCCCTTTCTTTTAACGACAGGAGCGACCAATGGCCGCCCCTGTTCTTATTCACTTGCGAAGACCGGCTTCTATTCACGTATTTCTTCGTGTTTTTTTCTTTGTGTAAACAAATATACGCCACTCAGAGCGCAAAGGCCTGCAAGAATTAGCAAGGATGCAAGATAGTGCGTACTTCTTTCACCGGATTGAGGCACAGGAATCGGTTTGTTTTTGAACATAATGTATTTCACACTTTTTGCTTCATCAACTTCGACCGTGCGCATTGTGTCATTAGGGATATAGCCTCTAGGCGCTTTCGTCTCCTTAAACGCATAGTCGCCCAAGAGCAGATTGTCTATAATGATATTGCCTTCAGCGTTCGTCACAAGTATCGTAATGTCGCCATCCTCATCATAGATGTAGATACCTTCTTCTAACACAAACGTCATAAGGACAGGCTCTTGTCCTTCCTCGATCCTATAAAGCTCAAATTCAGCACCCGGTAGCGGCTTATTGCTAATAAGAGACTGCTTCGTCAACATAACGCGTGTCGGTTCATTTTCATATTCAGTGTCGCCCGTCACGCTACCGTCGCCATGTATCGTAATTTCAAATACTCTTTCGGCCAGTGTATAGCCTTCCGGAGCTATCGTCTCTTCGTAAGTGTATGTTCCTAAAGGAAGTCCAACAATCTGAGCCACGCCTTCATCGTTTGTGACAGCGGTTCTCACAATTTCACCAGTTTCATCATAAATAGCAATCTCAGCGCCAGCCAGCGGTATACTACTCTTAGCACAAAATTTTTCAAGAAATACTACCGTTTGGCCGTTTATTGCGAGGATGCTAACCATACCCTCCTCTTCGGTGAGTGCTACATCATACCCATGCGGAACTATGAGATAACCAGACAATGTCTTTGTTTCGATCATATGATAATCACCTAGAGGCAGTTTGCGTATTTCAATCGTGCCGTTTTCATCCGACACAAGCGACGTGTCAGAGCTTGCTTCATCTGGATAATAAATGTTGTCAACCACCGTAAATGTCAGTTGAACAGGGTCTTGTCCTTCTTCAATCCTGTAAAGTTCAAACTCCGCACCAGGTAGAGTTTTATCCAAGTCCAACGCATCCACTTTGTAAACAAGTAGGCGTGTCGGTTCGTTTGTAAACTCTCTTTCAACAACTACAATCGGCGTGTTCATGTCCTCATAAACGAGACTTACCGGATACTCCGTCTCGTTTGGACAATAACCTACGGCGGGTGTCTTTTCCTTTACAATGTAATCATCTAGAGGTAGCTGTTTTGACATAGCGATACCGTCTGCATCTGTTGTTAATGTATCAACAACAATGTTTGCTTCGTTTCGCACTTCAAACACGACGCCTTTTACGGGTTCTTCGCTAAAACTGTCTGTCTTCTTAATTTTGATGATGCCAAGCGCCTGTTCATTCATAAACGTCGCTTCTGCCGTCACAATAGACATCGTTTGATCGACATACGAGAGCGTTACCGTCTTCGATGTTGCATCCAAGAGGTACGGCGCCGGAACGAACGTTTCTGTGACAGTGTACGTTCCTAACGGTAAGTTAGGTGTCACGGCTTCGCCTTCCGCGTTCGTCGTGAGCTGTGCAACAACAGTGTTTATGCTATTTCTCACATCAAACTTCGCGCCTTCGATATGCGTGTCTTCGGCATCGTTCTTAATAACAATAATTCTGCCAAACGCCGGTTCATTCGCAAACATCGCTTCTACCGTCACAATAGGCGTCGTCTGATCGACATACGAGAGCGTCACCGTCTTCGGTGTCGCATCCAATAGGTACGGCGCCGGAACAAACGTTTCTGTGACGGAGTACGTCCCTAACGGTAGGTTAGGTGTCACGGCTTCACCTTCTGCGTTCGTCGTAAGCTGTGCGACAACGGCGTTTTCGCTGTTCTTCACATCAAACTTCGCGCCGGATACAAGTGTGCCGGACGAATTGTTTTTGATGACACGGATTCGACCTTGAGCCGGTGTGTTCGTAAAGTTTACCGTTACCGTGACGGTCGGTGTCGTTTGATCAATGGCAGCAAGTGACACTGTTTTAGGTGTTGGATCAAGAACAAAAGGTCCCGGTGTGTATGTCTCCGTGACTGTGTACATTCCAAGAGGTAATGCCGACGTTGTGGCTTCGCCTTGAGCGTTTGTCGTAAGCTGTGCCACGACGGTGTTTGCGCTATTCTTCACATCAAACATTGCTCCTGCAACGGGGAGCGCGTCGTTATCTTTTTTTATAACTTTGATGTGTCCCATGACGGGCACGTTCTTAATCGGCGTGTCCCAGTAAACGCTATTTGTTTGATCTTCCGTGATCGTTAAAGGATGCGGCGTTGTATCCAGTAAATGCCCCGTAGGCGCCTTTGTTTCGACGAGCGTATAATCTCCAACTTCATAAATCATTGAAGAAGTATAGCCGGCTTCCGGAACAACAATATGATCAATAGTGATCGCACCCTGTTTTAAATCAAACTCCGCTCCGGGCAAAAATATGCCTGATGTGTTTGTTTTCCTCATACGAAAACCGCCCGTAGCCTGAATCTCTGTAAACGTATACGTGACCATATCCTGATACGTTCCGCCCGTTTTAACGTCTTTGTAGCGGTAGACCGTAGCACCCTTGAAAATCCTGCTGTTAGGATTTGCCGCGTAGGCGTTTAAGAATTGATTGTACTTATTGACATACGTTGAGTTTGTCAAGGTGACTTGTTCACGCATTGCCCAGACAATTCCTGCCTTAACAAAAGGCGTGTAGCCGTCCGGATAGTGTTCAGTATAGGCAAAAAACGCGGCTAATTTGGCGGCAACAGGCGGCTGATGGTCGTCTGTAAACACGCCGACTCGTTGCATTTGGCCGTGGTAGGGATCGTTAGAATTAAGCGCTGTCGCGGCTTTCACAGACTTCTCAATGCAATAATACGCCTGTCCGGAAGGAGCAGTAAAATATTCCGTTCCGCAATCTGCCCCTAAACTGTAAGTAGGATACGGATAGTTCGGATAACCTAAATGTTCTTTTCCGGGCGGATAATACGTCCCGGGGTCAATCGCAATTTTTCCTATGACAATTGGTGTTCCCGGTTTTATTTCCGTTAGTGTTACGTTGGCCGGCGCTTCTCCTGCGGCATAGGCCGCTCGTCCGGGTATTAAAAATACACCGAACAAAATGAGTAAAAGCAATCCAACAGTTAATGCTTTTTTCATGTTTTCCTCTCTTCCGTTTTGATAAAAAAGAAGGACAAACGTCCTTCCTTTCTCTAAAAAAAAACGGCATTTCTGCCGCTCTTAGCTTGTTAAATTATCTCTTGGTTTAATACTTCCCATAACTAAAGTAGTACGACGAGCTGTACTCATTCCTTACGCCTTCGCCTATTGCAAAACGTGTCCACGACGCCTTAAACATCTGATTATAATGCGCCGATGATGTCTTGATATAATCAAGACAATCCTCAACCGTATAGAATTTGCCACCATCGCTAATACAGCATGAACCTTGAGCGTACTGTCCGCCGTATGTGTTATAAATCCATCCGCGTTCATTAGCTATGCAGTCTTTTTCTCCTTGACAGTAGTCACACCCAGGGCATGGCATTGGACGTGTATGGCTAAAAAGACGCAAAAGTTCTTTTGCACGGATGTTTGCGATTTTTTGTTGCGTTGCATCGCCATACGACACCCTGACCGAATTTCCTACTCGTGCGCGTTCTTCGTTAATCATCGCAACGAGGTTTGCCGGTGTAAACGGGCGCTTTGCCTTCGTTGTCGCCGTCGTAGTGGTCGTTGTGGTCGTGGTCGCAGACTTCTTTGTTGTCGTCGGCTTAGGCGTTGACTTCGTTGTTGTAATCGTCCGCGTTGTAGGTTTCGGCGTTGACTTCGGCGTCGTTGCCTTAGTGGATGTCGTCGTGGTCGTCGTCCGAGACTCACTTGCCGAGGTCGTTAATTCTTTTAGTTCAGCCTCTTTGGTCGTTGTTGCTTCATCCTCTTCTGTGCTCGTCGTCGATGTTTCAGGCATCGTCGTTACATCCTCTGTCGGTGTCGGTGCCATTGTCGTCGATTTGTCAGTTTCTTTCGGCATTGTTGTCGTAGGAGACGTTTCCAACGTACTGTCTATCGTTTCATCTGGCATATCCGCTTTGCCGTTACAACGGCATCCAGAAAGCGTCGCTACAAGCAGTTCGCCCAACATTAACACCGCCGTGTAAATGGCGATTGCTTTCAATATATTTTTTTTCATTTTGCGTTGCTCCTTTAATATAACGGCCATTATTGCTGTCGTAGACGTTGCTTCCTCTTTACCATTTACCGTAGCTTAGATAAAGATACGTTGTTCCATTTCCTTCCGATGTGGAAAAAGTAAATCGGTTCCAGCTTCCTTTTATCATGAGATTGTAGACCGCTGAATTTTGTCGTATTCGCGCCATAAAGTCATCAACCGTTGCTGTAGCATCTTTGCCCGCGTAGCTCCCATGTGCGTATTTTACGCCATACGTTTCCTTTATCCACTGTGTTTCGTTAGTGATACATTGCTTACTTCCGTGACAATAATCACAGCCGGAGCAAGGTATCGGACGCGTCGCACCAAAAAGTCGTATTTGCTCCTTCGCCCGAACATCTGAGATTTTCTGTAAAATCATATCGCCGTAGTACACCTTTACAGCGTTCCCTGCACGAGCGCGTTCTTCGTTGATTATCGCAACAAGGTTTGTTCTCGTTAGTGCCCGTTTTTGCGGAGATGTCGGCTTCGTCGCCGGTTTATGCACTGACTTCGTTGTTGTCGTTGACTTCGGAATCGGTTTTTTGATCGTCGTCTTCGTCGTCGGCTTAATAGAATGCGTTGGAGTTGTCACTTTAGTGGTCGTCGTGGGTATGCTCGTTTCAGACGACGTTTTCGGCGTGGTCGTCATCCTCCTCGATGGCAATGTCTGAATTGTCGTTTTTCTTGATGATCGCGACGTTGCTGTAGCAATAGTCATCAACGTGGTCGTAGGCATCGTTGTTTGTGCCTGAGCTATACTCATAATTGAATAAGTAGTAGTTGTTGCTCCCCCTTTCCCGTTATTTTTTGTACAGGAAACAGAAAAGACAAGTGCCAGCAACATGATAAGACCTGCAATGATTCTTTTTGTTCCCACCTTTTCTATTTTCATGACGTTATCCTTGTATTAACGGTTTTTATGATCACATAAGACACGTAAAATATTAGTCGCCGGATGTATTTTCCGGTTCATCATAGTTTATGTCTTCGTTATATGTGTCGCTTTCATCTGATTCTCTTTCTGCATAAGGATACGAATCAGAAAAGTTTTTCATGGCACGTATCCGTTCGACAACAATATCTCGTGTATAAAATGTCTGGTTGTTCTTTTTGTAACTTCCGGACGTTAAACGTCCTTCCACGATGCAAAAGACGCCTTTGTTTACGTGCTTTTTAACAACCTCTGCGACTCCAGCAAAGGCGATACAATCCATGTAAACGGGGGATGTCTTGCCTTTGAAATAAGTGTCTTCTGCGATGGTAAACCTTGCAAAAGTGGTTTTTCCATCTTCTTCCTTAAAAAACGGATCACGCACAACGTTACCAGCGATTGATGCTACACTCATGTTTTTTCCTTTCTTTTTTACTAGTGAACCACTTCACTAGATGTTTGTGTTTTAACAAAATTACTTCTAATACCTGCGCCTAATATTGATCTGCACAAAAACAAGATAGGCAACACCGGCGAATGTCAATAAAGAGATAATCGAGATAAAAACAAGAGCACCGCTACCCCCGGTCTTGACTTCCTTTTCCGGTTTTGTCGGTTCGGGTACCGTTGTTTCTTCTTGTATAGCCTCAGATGGTTCCGTTGATACGGAAACTTCTACTTGCTGCTCTGTTGTTACAGGTGTCGTTTCCGGCGTTGGAATGACCACCGTGAATGTTTCGCTAATATCTTGAGACAATAAAATATCCAAAAAATCCTTTCCGGATACAATTTCGCAACCTTCCGGTACTTCTGTCACGGCGATGCGATAAAATCCGGCACCAAGTGACATTACTGCTCGTCCATTTTCGTCTGTCTTTATTCTTTCATGCACCCCCTTTTGTGCCGTGTAGACATCCACACTTGCGGCGATAACGCCACGGCCTTCAGCATCTACAACATCCACGGTTAGCGTATTGACGCGTATGGACGTAGCAACGGTAATAACCGGCGGTTCTTCACCTTCTAAGGGAATTGACATGCCATCTTCTACGGCAAATTGCAAAATAGGCTGTGTATCGTCGAGGTACTTGTAGCCGGGCGGTAACGCCACAGGCGTTACCGCGACCTCACCGAGAGCGGCAAATTGTATAAGCCCCTTCTCATTTGACCACAATTCCTGCTGTCCCATGCTTGTCTTGACCTGACATAAAGCGCCGGCAACGGGCTTTACTTCACCTGACGGCGATTTTGCGACAATGCGGATAGTAACCGATTCACCTGCCGCGTGTAGGCTCAGGCCATGTTCATCAATCGCTTGGATCATAATGACCGCGACGATGATAAGCAGAACGATCACAATAAAAATAATAATTTTAATCAGTTTCATATCTATTCCGTATCAAATTATCTTCCTTTCTTTATTTGTGAACTACGTCACAGCCTTCCGTTACTAATTCAATAATTTATCCGTCTACTATAAAAAGCGGCATTTCTGCCGCTTTGCTTCTTTTACTAGTGAATCACTTCACTAGTAACGTTCTAACTCAGCTTCTTGACTGTAATTTTTTGTAGGATAATTAGCTATCTTCTCCGGATTTTGCTTCAATTCCGTAATTTCTAAATGCACACTGTACACCCGAGATAATGACACATAAGACAACTCTGTCAGTAGCCTTTCACGAGTGATAATCAATTCATCCATTTGTAACTTTGCACGCGAGTCTTTTGGATTATCTTTTAGGTGAGCTTTCAAACACTCAATGTTTATGGTCAAGTTAATAATCTGCATTTCAGCCGAGTGATCATCTTTATAATCAATCATCTTGCACCTCTTTCATTAGCTTTTCTCTAGCTTCTTCGAGGCAACGGATGATTTCTTTGTCCTGTGTCTTCTTTGCCGTTACTTCCTCACCGGAGTTTAGGAGTATTTTGTGCTCATTTCCGTTACCAAAATCAAAAGACAATATACGCACTCCATCAGGTAGCTGACATTCGCGCACGACCAGATTGATTTTTGATACACGGCAATAGATCTTCCACTTCTTATAAGCGTCAAGATATGTTTTCCTTGCCTTGTTGTTTTTCAGTGACATCAATTCCGGATACGTCGTGCTGTCTTTTTTTTCTTCCTTCTTTTCTTCTGCGATGTCCTCAGCTTTTTTTAACTTTTCGATACGACTTAGTGCGGCCTTCAAAGACAATTCCCCGGCATCCCAGAACTTTTTTCCTTCCTCATCAAGACCATTTTTTACAATCATGTAATCGGCAATTTGTCTTTCAGACATCCCCATCGATTGAGCGATGAGTTGACGTGTTGGAATTCCTTTTAGCGATTTGTCAGATTTTCGCAACATGGAATAAATCTGTTCTAGCCAGAGAATCATGTCTAAATTCTCTTTCACTTTTTGTTGTCGTGTAAGCGCATTCGTCTCAATAAATTGCAGTTGCTGTTCCAGTGCGTCCTGTGACGTGCCCTTTGCCGTGTAGACAATCACCGGAACTTCTTTCAGTCCAGCACGCTTGGCCGCCTTAAAACGGCGATGACCGGCTATAATCGTAAATTTTCCGGGGAGTGTAGGATGTGCCCTCAAAAGCAAGGGCTGTAAAATACCCTGTCTTTTTACGCTCTCGTAAAGAGCCTCGTCTTCTGCTTCGCGAGGATCATACAGAATTTCGTTATGTGGATCTGAGAAGATTTCTGTAAGCGCAAGGTTTGTCATCTGAGAAACATTCGCTTTTTCTTCAATTTTTATGGGATTAGGAGAGAACTTCATTTTAAATCCCCCCCACTAAAAATTGCAGAACTTCTTCACATAAAGCAGCATAGTCCTTTGATGCAGAGCATGACGGATCATAAGCCATGACCGGCATGTGCATGGATTCAGATTGGGCAACACGCGTTGTATCACGGATATAAGTTCTAAAAAGAGGCACATCTAGCGTTCTAATTTGCTCAATATTGTGTTGTGTTACAAGCAAGCGCTCTTTTGCACGTGTTAGCAATACGCCCATGAGCTTTATACCTATCATCCGGATAAGGTTTGCTTTCTTCATTGCATTTAAAACGCGTAATATCCCTTGTATCGACGAATCAGCGGCAAGAGACGGTATGATCACATAATCTGCTACGTTTAACACGTTGGCAGTCAACACATCGAGCGATGGTGGACAATCATAAATGACGAAGGTAAAGTCATCCAGATCACCCTTAATCGCGTGTCTTAGATACATTTGTGGTGGAACTAATTCTTCTTGACGCAAAATCGCGCTTGCAGACAAAAACTCATCCGAAGATGGCAAGAGGTATAATTTGTCGTACTGTGTCTCTTTAATTGCATCAACTATCGTGGTACTTCTAAACAGCACGTCATAGATGGTAGGTTCTCCTTCTTTTATACCGCCTAAATTGCTTGTTGCGTTTGCTTGTCCATCCATATCCACCAGTAATGTTTTGATATTTCTCCGGGATAGGGCATAGGCAAGATTGACAGATGTTATCGTCTTTGCAACACCGCCTTTGTTGTTCATGATTGCAAGTCCTGTCATATTATTCTCCTTTCTTTTTTACTAGTGAAGTAGTTCACTAGTAACCGTGTGTGCAATTCCAGCACCCTGCAATTCTTCTATTTCATCCACTCTTATCCTTTCGTGCAGACGCCTTGAACACGCCCACGCATTCACAAAGGATCGAGAGTGGTGATTATCAGTTTTAGAGTTTGAGAGTTTATTGAGTGTTGCCTTCGGTGATTGCGTCTAACTAGCTTACAATCATCTTCTCGGCATAATTATAGATATGAGCATATGTGCTCATAAAAAACAACGGACGCGCGTCCCGGTCATCTGGAAATGGCAGTAGAATCCACGTTAAGTTTAGATGAATAAGAAAAAATGAGAGGATATGTCTAAGATCGTAAACACGTAGCTTAATTCAAAAAAAATATCAAGATTCTTTCAAAACAGTACGCATGAAGAAGAAGAAAAGCCAAAGAAGATTTCTTTAGCTTGAACGAGCATGTCCTTCGGTTTTCTACTGGGGTAAAACTAGGGGTAAAACTGAGGTATCATTAACAGTTTCACCCCTAAAAGCCAATGTATCAATATTTATTCCCCCAACGGCTTCATCGTCGGAAAAAAATACATGTCATTCGGTTTTTTACTGGGGTAAATCGGTAGTCCGCAGGGGTAAAAATTGGGGTATTTCCCGCAATTTTACTCCTAAGAAGCCGAAATACCAGCCGTTTATTCCCCTAAAGGTTTCATTGTCGGGAAAAGTAAAACGTCGCGGATGGAAGGACTATCAGTCAACAGCATGACGAGGCGATCGATGCCTATGCCGAGACCGCCTGTCGGAGGCATGCCGTATTCGAGCGCCTCGACAAAATCCTCATCAGGCAACTGCGCTTCTTCGTCACCAGCTTCGCGCATCGCACGCTGATGTTCAAATCGGCGTCGCTGATCGTCAGGATCATTTAGTTCGGTATAGGCGTTCCCGTATTCGCGACCGTCAATAAAGAGTTCAAAGCGCTCTGTAAGACGTCCGTCCGTTCCGGGTTTAATTTTGGCAAGCGGCGAGACTTCAATCGGATAATCGATCACAAAAGTCGGTTGCACTATTTCATCTTCTACGAATGATTCAAAGCAGGCGTTAAGGATGTCGCCCCACTTTACAAGCGGTGCGTTACTCTTGAGCTCTAACGCATTAGTTTGTCTTTTCGCTTCATCATCCGAGCCCATAAACGAAGCGAAATCAATCCCGGTTGTTTGTTTTACTGCCTCGATCATAGTGATTCGCTTAAAAGGCGATTCAAGCGAGAGCGATGTACCCTGATACGTGATTGACAATGTGCCATTGACATGAAGGCACGCTTCACTGACGAGTTTTTCCGTAATTTCCATCATGCCGTTGTAATCCGTATACGCTTGGTAAAGCTCCATCATCGTGAATTCCGGATTGTGCTTCGTACTCATACCTTCGTTGCGGAAATTGCGGCCGATCTCATAGACGCGCTCCAGTCCGCCGACAATCAGACGCTTCAAGTACAACTCCGGCGAGATGCGCAGATAGAGATTCAGATCCAGTGCCTGATGATGAGTGATAAATGGGCGCGCCGCCGCGCCGCCGGGAATCGTATTCAAAATCGGTGTTTCGACCTCAAGAAAACCCAAAGCATCAAGCGTCTTGCGGATACAACGGATGATGCGGCTGCGATCAATAAACGTCGTCCGAACATCCGCATTTGTCATAAGATCGAGATAACGTTTGCGGTACCGCGTATCGGTATCGCGCAAGCCGTGGAATTTTTCAGGGAGTGGGCGAAGCGCTTTTGCGTGGAGCTGCCACTCATTATTGCGAATGGAGATCTCTCCGGTGCGCGTCTTAAAGACTTGTCCTCTAACGGCGACAAGATCACCAACATCGAGCCCTTTCCATTCGTCATAAGACCCCTTGCCTAATTGATCTTGTTTGCTGAAAATTTGAATCGTTCCAGTCCTGTCAGATAAATCAGCGAAAGATACTTTGCCCATGCCACGCCGCGCCATCAAACGACCGGCAACCGTGACCTCCTGATCCTCAAAACGCTCAAAATTGTCTACGATTTCTTTTGTGTGAGCAGTTACCTCGCACATCGTAATACGATATGGATTTTCTCCAGCATCTCTCAAAGCTTCTAGCTTATCGCGTCGAAACTGCATCTGTTCCGGAAGATCCTCGGCCAGTACATTCGCGTCATTTTTTGACATAGTATCCCATGACTTTCTTTTTACTTTTAACTCTAAACTGACATTTAATTGTTCTCGTCCGTCTTCGAAATTTTCAGAATAGTATATTTAAAAATACCGGCAGGCGCCGTGACTTCAATCTGGTCGCCCTTTTTGTGCCCCAACAACGCTTGACCAATCGGAGAATCGCTCGATACTTTGTTTTTAAAAATGTCTTCTTCTTTCTCAGAAACAATCATGTATTCGTATTCTTCGCCGGTATCTTCACGTCGGAGAGTTACCTTCCCACCAAGCGAAACTCGCGTGCGACTGATGTCTTTTGCATCAATGACCTTTGCGTTTTTCAGAATCGCTTCGATCTCTAAAATCGCGACTTCATTATTCGCTTGTGCTTCTTTGGCCGCATCATACTCGGCATTCTCTGATAAATCGCCTAGCGCACGTGCCTCTTTTAGGCGTTCAGAAATCTCTGCTGCTGTCTTCGTTTTGCGTCGATCAAGTTCCTCTTGTAGTTCGCGGATTTTGCCTAACGTAATCTCATATACTTTTTCAGCCATATTGTCACGTTCCTTCACATCTTAAGTATTTGCATGAACAGTCATGCGCTCATACAGCGCCAGAGGACACTATAACATGAGATGTAAAGTTTTACACGAATGATTTTCGAGAATCGTTTCAAACAATTCCACGAGCAAAATTTGGCCAAGCAGAAAGCAGATGGCCAAGTCACAACTCCTCATGTCCGGACTCACTAACAAAGATTATGCTCTTTCAAAAAAGACCTGTGTTCTATGGCAATATGCGCAGTATGTTGATTACGGCTCACTTTCCTTTCGGATCACGTCGTGCGCTCCACCTTCCACAATACTCGTCGGTGATACGACAGTGAGGCGGGCTTTTCTTTGGAATTCATCAAGATTGATCGCGCCGCAAGCACACATAGTGGCGCGAATTTTTGCCAGCGTCACCGCGACATTGTCCGCCAGTTTTCCTGCGTAAGGCACATAAGAATCGACGCCCTCCTCAAATGCCATGCCGACTTGATCACCGCCGTCAGCATAACGCTGCCAGTTGCGAGCGCGGTTGGAGCCCTCTCCCCAATATTCTTTGACATAGGTGCCATTAAACAGTACACGACGTGTCGGACTCTCATCGAAACGGGCAAAATAACGTCCCAGCATCAGGAAATCGGCGCCCATCGCGAGCGCAATCGACATGTGGTAGTCGTAAACGAGTCCGCCGTCTGAACAGATCGGAATATAGACACCTGTTTCTTTAAACCATTCATCACGCGCTGCCGCAACGGCAATAACGGCTGACGCCTGTCCGCGACCAATCCCCTTCTGTTCGCGTGTGATGCAGATCGATCCTCCGCCTATCCCAACCTTGATAAACGACGCGCCAGCTTCTGCTAGGAAACGAAAGCCTTCACGATCGACGACATTTCCCGCACCGAGCGGAAGATCATCGCCATATGTCTTGCGAACCCACTCAATGGTGTCCTTCTGCCAGTCAGAAAATCCATCAGATGAATCGATGCAGAGTACGTCACATCCCGCATCAAGTAAGGCAGGAACGCGCTTCATGTAGTCGCGCGTATTAATTCCGGCGCCGACCAGTAAGCGTTTGTGCGAATCGAGCATTTCATTCGGGTTCGCTTTATGCTGATCGTAGTCTTTTCGGAAAACAAGTGAAACGAGATGACCGTCACGATCCAAGATAGGCAGCTGGTTCAGCTTATGATCCCAGATAATGTCGTTGGCTTCACTTAACGTGATACCTTCCTGACCATAAACGATGTCCTCAATCGGAGTCATAAATGAACGGACCGGCGTATCAGGAGAGAGTCTGGATACTCGGTAATCCCGGCTGGTAACGATGCCGACCAGCTTGCCATTCGCCGTTCCGTCTTCTGTGATCGGAACAGTTGAATGGCCCGTTTTCTTCTTCATGCGCAAAATATCTTCAAGTGTTGCGTCAGGAGGTAGATTACTGTCGCTGGGCACGAACCCCGCTTTGTATTTTTTAACCTTGCTCACCATCACACACTGACTCTCGATCGACTGTGATCCGTATATAAAGGAAAGCCCGCCCTGACGAGCGAGCGCGATAGCCATTCGATCCCCGGAAACCGACTGCATAATAGCCGATACCATGGGTATGTTTAGAGATATAGGACACGCACCATCCGCCTTTCTAAAACGTACCAGAGGCGTTACGAGCGACACGCGATCAGGTGTACATTCTCTCATTGTAAGATTCGGAACCAGCAAATATTCGCTAAATGTCCGAGAAAGATCCGGTAAATAATAAGCCATACTTACTCCCTTTCAATTAATTATCATTTAATAATCTAAAACCTTGTATATAAAGTCCGCTTGGGTCTTGGCGCCCTGTAGCAGCACTTTCTTTTAATCCCCATAAGCCATGCGGGACAATACACATTTGAAACCATCAGCTGCCCGATCACTCTATAAAGGATATCGCTTGAACTCAATCATTTGTTGAAACAATCAGCCACGTCGCCAACCTACAAAAGGATATAGCCATAACTCTATCATTTTGTTGAATCTGTTAGCTGTCCTGCCAACCTATATAAAGACTCAACCTTCCTGTATGCAGTTTTTCATGTATTTTTCATGTCCGGCAAACAACGTAAGGATTCAACCTGAACTCAATCATTTTGTAACAGAACACCTTATATCTTTCTGCTCAATCGCTTTTTTCATGAATGCTAAAACAACAGGATGCGGGCGTGTCGGACGAGACTTAAACTCCGGATGTGCCAGCAATCCAACATAAAAGGGATGATTTGGGAGTTCGATTGCTTCAACAAGTCGTCCATCCGGAGACATGCCTGAAAAACGAAGTCCGGTCGATGCGATGGCTGCCGCATAAGCAGGGTTGAATTCGCGTCGGTGGTGGTGGCGTTCTGCTGTTTGCTCTTTCCCGTAAATAGAACGAAGAAGCGACCCCGCCTCCAAAACCATTGGATAAGAACCGCGCCGCATCGGCCTATCACAAAAAGGAATCGAATCGATGTTCTTGATCATCTCATCCGATAAACCGGCGTAGTAAAAAACATCCTGAAGATCATCCTCTTCCGATTCGTCTGAATGCGCTCTTGTTAAGCCGGCAAGTTCACGTGCGATGTCTACGACCCCCATCTGCATGCCTAGGCCTATGCCTAAAAACGGAATATTGCGCTCGCGAGCACTGCGACTAGCGGCAATCATGCCTTCCATGCCGCGCGAACCGAAGCCTCCGGGCACAAGCACACCATCCGCTTCAGCAAGACGCGCGTCAACTTCTTTAGGCGCGATATCCTCCAGATCATCGCTCGGAATCCAATCGATCACTGCCTCAGCACCCAGCTGAATGCCGGCATGTTCAAGAGCTTCAGTAACACTATAATAGGCGTCTTGCATTACCGTGTATTTTCCTACAAGTGCAATATTGATTTTGCGACGCGGTGCCTTCGCCTTATCGATGATCAGCTTCCAGTCACTCAAATCGGGCTCCGTCTGAGGAAGATTGAGGCGTTCACAGATCCTCTTCGCAAAGCCGGCTTTCTCAAACCTTAGAGGCAATTCGTAAACTGATTCGCAATCCAAATTCTCAAAGACCGAATCCATGCGAACATTACAATAAAGAGCCAACTTGCGACGGACGCTTTCATCTAATGGGTACTCAGTGCGGCACACCAGAATATCCGGTTGAATACCGGATGACAGCAGTCGTTGTACACTGTGCTGTGTTGGTTTCGTTTTTAATTCACCCGGCGTTCGAACGTAAGGAAGGAGCGTCACATGAATAAAGAGGCAGTTCTCACGTCCCACCTCATATGTGAACTGTCGAATTGCCTCAATAAATGGCAATCCCTCAATGTCGCCAACGGTCCCGCCGATTTCTGATATCACGACATCGACTGTGTTATCTTCCGAAACTTGATAGATATGATCCTGAATTTCATTAATGATATGAGGTACGACTTGAACCGTGCCGCCATGGTAGCCGCCGGAGCGCTCACGATTGATGACATTAAGATACACTCGACCGGTGGTTATATCGCTTTCGCCCGTGAGATTGATATCTGTAAATCGCTCATAATGACCGACATCGAGATCGGTTTCAGCGCCGTCTTCCGTCACAAAGATTTCCCCATGTTGTAACGGACTCATTAGCGCAGGATCGACGTTGATGTAGGGATCGAATTTTTGGTTTCGGACAGAAAGACCGCGAGCCTTGAGCAATCGGCCAAGCGCAGCCGCCGTTATCCCCTTTCCAAGACCGGACACCACCCCGCCCGTTACAAAAACATACTTCGTTGCCATATTAACTGATCTCCTCCGAATCTTGCGACAATTCTAGGATCCTCTTTCCTTTCACCTCAAAAACACAGTGAGTTTACGCATCTTCGTAGAGCCTCTCCAGCTTCCCAGCGAACAAACGATATTCTGGCACTCCAGCGAACGTACATTGCTCTTGTATCATCAATCTGCTTGCGATTCTCTAAATCAAAAGAGTTACTCACATACCTTCACTTGATCTTCACTAAAGATACCATGTTTCAGAAAAGGTTGCCTCAACGATTGTACTGTATGCAAAAGTACGAACGAAAAAGCAATCTCTCCCCTATGATCAATTGTCTACCTATCATCCTATCATCCTTCAAAAAATGTCCCGAAACCTCGAAAGGATCCGGGACAACTGAATTATATGCAAGAAAGATGTGCGGAAAAAAATCTTTCTAGGATAAGATTTGCTTTCTCAACTCTATGCTATGCTTTCTTTACAAGAATAGTGTCAGAGACGCGCAAAGTTACTGTCTCATTTATGATTTCTCGCTCGCTTCTTCCTTTTTCTTTCGGCGTTCTCGTGCGCGCGCTTCCTTCTCTCGCTCTGCTTCTTTTGCCTCATGTTCTTGCTTCATGTCGCGGAGAACTCCGATTAAAGCGACCACCTGACCGGCGATGCGTGCCACTTGCGCAAGGTCAAATGAGCACTCCTCATCTTTTTTCTCCTGAGCTTTCCGTCGCGAGATCCGATCCGCGATACCTGAGGCAACGTCACCTATCGATCCGACCGTAGTCTCCACAGCGCCGGTAATACCGGATGCGTCTTGCAGAATTTCCGGTATCGACTCTTTAGCAGAATCGGTTACCGTCTGGACATCATCAAGAACACCGTCAACTTTTTCCATCACACCGGGAAGCGATTGGACAGTCTTGGTCACATCAGGCGATATATCTTCCAAACTTTTCTTCAAACGACTGGCAACGCCGACCAGTTGAAACAACAGAACCGCAAGAGCAACTAAGGCTACAGCACCGACCAGTGCAAGCAGAATATTAAGCAAGGATGAAAGCGGGATCATGACTTCCATTACAAAATACATGGCGATCACTCCTACTTCACTTATTTTGAATCAGCTGACTTCGCATCATCCTCTACTTCAGCATCTTCATCACACTCACAGCATTCTGCATCTTCATCGTTACAATCGCAGTCTTCCACGTCTTGCTCATCACACTCGCACGCAGCGTCCTCAACGTCCTCTTTGCCTTCTTTGACTTTCTTCGCAAAAATTTCTTTTTGCTCCTTCAAGTATTCGGCAGCCTCGCGCACTTTTTCACGCGCCTTATCAACACCCTTCACCGCCGCATTCGAGATCTGATCGCGCGTTTCCTTACCCGACTGTGGAGCAAGTAACAATCCACCTGCCGCGCCGAGAAGGATTCCAGCGAGCGTTCCTATCACGACGTTCATGCGAGCGTTTTTCTTGGAAGTCACTCCAAACCAATCTTCTAATCTTTTATTCATGTTGCCCTCCTTCTAAAGCTGACAAAAGTCGTCCACGACTTTTCAATGTTTAAAGATTCGTTTTTACATTATACAGAAAAAAATACATAAAAACGACGGTATTATGCTCATTTCTCCTGAATTTTGACCAATATACCCAACTTCCAGAATTGTTACATCTAAAAAACCACAAATATCTGCATTCACTGCGTCAGTATCATTGTTGCGTAACATAAGCTGTCGGACCATTGCAACAACCACCAGCAATCGAAGAACCATAAAAACGATAAATGAACTTCGATTATCCTTTAACTCTCGTTGAACCTGTTGACGGAAAATTTTCTGTTTAATGCGTTGTTTTTGATTTTTTTCTTGATCATTTTCCGACCATTACCTTTCCATTACATTCACTTTAATAAAAAAGTATAGCGCAATTATTTAGTGGCAAACCTATTTTGCTAAAATCATCTTTTGGAAAATAATTCTCTTACTTCAATTTCTTGAAATCGATTAGATTAAATCAATTGCGATATAATTGGCGAAAAATGTATTTTGCTAATTTCGTTTCGACAAATTGACTGCCTTTGCACATTAAAGGCAGAAATATCCTACTTTTTTCTTAAAAACACTCCATAAACTTTTAGGTATGAGTGATTTCATTGAAAAATACCTTTGCGGTAAACCGGCGCTAGATTACTGGGGTGTACCATCGCTTCGAAACAACATCGAGCCCGCAAACATGTATTTCGAAGAAGAGTATGTTATTTTCACATCCAAGCCCGTCTATCGTCCCGATCGAGCAATAATACACACCTGCAGTATCCCTGGCGCCGAGAAATACGTGTCAGGCAAAGTCTGTACACTTCCTCTAGTTTTTCTTCAAGTCGCTCACGAATACAGTATTCATGAATTAATCTACCTTGGTCTTCAAATCTGTTCTTATCGCGAAGGAAATCGGCCGCGATGTACTGTTGAAGAACTCCGCACCTGTGCTGAAGAACTTCGAGGGCACCGCGGCCGCAGGAAAGCTCTTCGAGCAATTCGATATCTCGATAACAACTCGCGCTCGCCTATGGAATCTCTGCTTTATATGTTTCTTCGTTTACCTAATGCATTAGGAGGCTGCGGCTTTAACGAAATAACGTTCAACGAAAAAATTATTTTAGAGGAGAACGGAAAAGTATATTATGCCGATCTTTATGTCCCGTCATGCAAACTTGATATTGAATACGACAGCGAAGAATACCACAGTAGCGCTTCAGCAATATTGAAGGACGAAATACGAACAGCAAATCTTGAATCAGAAGGCTATCAAGTTATCTCAGTATCTTTTTCACAACTTGCGGATCTGAAAGCCTTTCAAACCCTAGCACGCCAACTTTCACAATTAATAGGAAAACGCATTTACATCCGCGCACGAAAATTTTTTGAAAACTTCGTAGCTCTGCGCGATCTCCTCCAGAAAAAAGGACTCCGCATCCGCTCACGTTTTCGCAAAATTCACCGACGTGAAGTCCCTCAGTTTTCAGGCGTCAAAACAATGTACAGAATCTATATTGCTGCTTGGAAGCGACTGACAAGACACCCAAACTATTCACTAGTTTTAACGCGAGCACCATAACTCCACATAAATCATAAATCAAAGTAAAACATAGATAGAGCCGGGCATAGCGTCAACTTAAGTTAACACTTAATTTATAAACTAGAGTCAGTTACAGATAACGTCAAGTGTTATACCAACTAGTTTTAACATTAGTTTGATAGATTTGACAGGTCTAAAGTAAAACATTGCCGAAGCCGATTTCACATTAACCTGATTTAACAGAGGATTTACAATACTGATGCCAGTCACTGCAAAGCTTAGTGCTATATCGGTTAGGTTTAACACAGGTTTTACAATACTAATGCCAGTCACTGTAAAAGTTTAGCGCTATATCCTTTATGTTTAACGCGGATTTTACAATAGTAACGTCAGTAACTACAAAAGCCGAAAGTTGCATAAGAATAATTCAACACGAAACTTACAAACACTTGTCGCTCAAAAGCAGTACCACACATTTTGAGTGCAGTCATCGCACCGAAAATTGCTAATTTTTCATCAAAAACTGCTCATCATATCCCATCCAGAAATCCTTATGTGCCTTTTTTCCCTTTAACACTCTTTTTAAATCAAAAAAACACCAAATCTTCACTCCCTCACCACTCCTCTGTACAATTTTTCAAGTTACATCGAAAAACTGTGGAGGGGGATGTGGTGAGGGGTATGTCGGTATTATGATGGAGGCTTTTTTCTGAAAGTAATGAGGTGAGAAGTCTAATACAATGCATTTTATGGTGCTGTAGAAAATGGGGGAAGGCCTGATTTGATCGTTCATTCTTATGACAGGTATGTTAGAGTAATTCTAGGCACAATGGTCGTCTGATTGGCTATTTTTGTAGTTGAGTTCAATCAATTACAAGAAGATCTAATGTTTATATCTTATTGGTCTGCTGTTTATTTGTGATTGGTCATTTTGGCCATTGTCGGGAGTTAAGTCGATCGGATAAGCTATGGATTGTTTGCGATTGATGGGCAACAGGTGCTTGGATGTCCGCCTCTAAGAGGTAATGCTCGTTCGCAAGATCGTATGTGTGCTTGATTTTTGAAACGATATTGGGAGGTTTTCATGAATCCTTGGAATAATTTACCTAAGGACAAAATTCAGCCGGATGATTTTCTTGCCGTTATTGAAATTCCGAAGGGAAGTAAACAAAAGTATGAGGTAGATCCTCAAACCGGTCTTTTGCGACTCGATCGCATTCTCTATACGTCAACACACTACCCGCAAAATTACGGTTTTATCCCGCAAACTACGTCGGGTGACGGCGATCCTTTGGATGTTCTGGTGCTGTGCTCTGAGAGTTTGACACCTCTTTGCATGGTACGCTGCTATCCGATTGGTGCCATTAAAATGACGGACGATGAACACATCGATGAGAAAATCATCGCTGTGCCTTTTGATGATCCCCAAATGCGTGATTATCAAGATTTAACGGACTTGCCGGGTCATGTCTATAACGAAATTATGCATTTCTTCGAAGTATATAAGGATCTGGAAAATATTAAGACAGATATTTTGCAAATCGACGGGCGCAATGTTGCAAATAAAATTATTGCAAGTAGCCGTGCGGTGTATGAAGCGGCAAACGCCTGTAATCATGAATTAGATTGAATTATCGCCGTTGTTGTGTCGTTTGAGATTGTCAGCTTGTCCGATGGCGCAGCTGAGCTTTGATTAGCGCACATTGCGAGAGGGCGCAGTCACAGTTTGCGCGATAGATGCCGATTTTTAGTCATAACCAGATGTTGTGAGGCGCAAGATCGATGTTCTGCTCGAGGAAGGTTGAATGTTAAACGTCGATCATTACGTATATTATTCTCCTGGATATATAACAGTCTAGAGTATGTAGTCCGATTCGTTGTAAGCGTTGTACGTAGTCTGACGTACATATCCAGATATATGAAATGCGTTGTATATAGTCCGGTTCGATGTATGTAATCTGACGTAAGTATCCGGATATACGAAGTGCATTGTATGTAGTCCGGTGTACGCAGTCTGGTATAAGAAATCCGGTGTTTGTAGACCAGTGTGTAGTCCGCTGTATGAAGTCCGGCATATGTAATACGGTGCAAGTCGTCCGATGTGCCACCGTTAGTCTGTTTGTATGCAAAAATTACCCTTTAAAGTTGTATAAGGGTCTCAGATGGGCAATGATTTCCGCCGTATCATGGATGTTGTCTATGACGATGCTCTTGTCTTTATATGCTTCAGGTGCTTCGTCGATTGTTTGTTTGTTAATTGATGTTGAATAAATGTGTTTCATCGATTTCCTGAAATCATTTAGTGACAATACTCGCTTTGCTTCTCTTCTTGATAACACTCTTCCAGCTCCGTGCGGTGCTGAATAATTCCAATCCGGATTTCCTTTTCCGACAGCGATCAGCGATCCGTCACGCATGTTCAAAGGAATCAAAATCTTTTCCCCCTTTTGTGCTGATACAGCGCCTTTTCGCAAAATCATGTTTTTCAGATCAACATAATTGTGAATAGTCGTAAATTCATCGGTCACTTCCCATCCCATGCTTTCAACGATAATATCCCTTATGGCTAATCTGTTATACACAGCATATTCTTGCATTATCTTCATATCATGAAGATAATCGTTGTATTTTTCGCCTTCCAAGTAAGCAAGGCTCTTGGGCTGAGTTGGCGACATTATCATAGCTTCTCTTTGATACAGGGAAGCTACTTGATTTCCAATATTCCTAGATCCGGTGTGAATAACAAGATAGAGATCATTATTGTCATCCTGATTTATCTCGATAAAATGATTTCCGCCACCTAGTGTGCCTATTGATCTGTCTGCCCGTTTGATATTCAATTTCTTATCGTTTTTACCATTTCTCCTTATTTTCAGTTTATCGACATCAACGTATTTGGCGTACTCGTGAACTCTGTTTCGGATGGCAAACCCAGAGGGTATTTTGTTGTGAATAACAGTGTCTAAAACAGAAAAATCGATTTTTCTCGCTTTTATTTTGCTCGTCAGCATTCCGCAGCCAATGTCAACCCCAACGAGATTCGGTACTACTTTATCATGAACGGTCATCGTCGTGCCAATCGTCGAACCGGCACCGGCATGAACATCAGGCATAATTCTGATTTTGCTATCTTTAACAAAAGGTTGATCGAGCATTGTTTTTATTTGTACTCTAGCCCCTTCTTCTATTTCATCTACAAAAACTTTTGCCAAGTTGTATTTACCTTCGATGATAATCATATCGATTTCCTTTCTTCAAATATATTACGATTTAAGACTGAATATATTGTGCAGACTTAAAGATTTCAACTCTATATCATAGCTATGATTGATAATATGTTGTGATAAATTCTGATAAATTCTATGCTGTACACACATTATACGGTATACAGACGTTAAACTTGCATTATGTTACACTTGTCGCTTTGCAACTGTTACTTCAAACTTTTACAGTTGCTCGCGATTGTCGATTCTTGCTTGTAACTTCACAATTGTCGCTTCTTGATTGTCATTTATTTTTACATCTAGTAATAAAATGAAGACGTTAACATAATCGCCGTTGATCTGTTTTTTCAGGGGTAATGAATAATACCGCTATCGATAAGCGGTACTAGTTGTGGTGGACGATAAGAGATTCGAACTCTCGACCTCTGCGATGCGAACGCAGCGCTCTCCCAGCTGAGCTAATCGCCCACATTATTATATTAACGGCGCTTCTTTCATGCCGCTTCGCTATTGTACCACAAGTTTTTGCCTTGTCCAATCATTATATATTTGAGGATAGATGTCGAAAATGCAGAAAATGCAGTCGAAAATGCAAGAATTTAATGTTCCGTGGATGCAAAGGACGGCGCCGTTTGTGCCGTCCTTTATCTCTTTCTATCTCTGATTGTCATCTTTGATCGCGGTTTTTACTCATATTCGCAAGCTTAATTTTGTCGTTGCCTTCCTAATCAGAGAGTGTTATTGGCGCGATTGCGACTCGATTTGCGTTTTTGGCGCCATGTGGATGTGCTACAAACTTCGATCAAATCTTCTACGTTATCGGTGTCCCTACCATATTATTTACAAGACGTGAGTTCTTGACGTATTCCCTGCAAAGGGTGTGTGCGTGTTATTTCCCATGCAAAACGTAAGTTCTTGACGATTTAAAGAATCGGATTACTACCCTTGTGATGAAGCTGCGTAAGCTCAGTTGCGCGGCTTGCTTTTCCTGTTAATTGGTGTGTCATTATTTGACAGCCACCTTCATGCCCCATAGTGTTGATAGGTACGACTTTGCCGTTTTTGTTGTTGCCGATATTTAGCGGTCGTTCTTCATATCCTTCCTGCAAAACCCATAGTCTTGATATACGCAACTTTGCCGTTCTAGTTGCTGCCAATATTTAGCGGTCGTCCTTCATAGCTCATGGTGTTGATCGGAGTAACTTTGCCATTTTTGATCTCACAGACTTTCCATAGGGTGCCTTCATTGTTCGGAACTTCAAAGCTTATAGGCTCGTCCACTCCTTCAAAATAGATCGATACTTTGGCAACTGAATTAGCAAGCGCAGTGGCTCCACTCTGTTTTGCCGTATTCGTAAAGTCGTGGACGTAGACTGTATAGGTGACATCTTTTTCCGGTCGCGATAAAATCACGGCCTCCGGACCGTAGCCTGCGTCACTGTCCACTTCTACCCATGCATCAGGATCCTCAGGATTTCCGAAGTAAACATAGTCGGAGAAGGAAAAGAGATGGAACGGACGTCCGTAATTCTCGATTGGCGCGGTGACGTGGAGATCTAGATCTTCAGGCACTGGACCCCATTCGAGAACAACGGCAACCTCTCCTTCATTCAGTTCGACACTCAAAGGCTGGAGATAGAAGACTCCAAGATCAGTAACAGCACCTTCTTTCACAACGAATGAATCCACGTACACTGATTCGTAGCCATCCGCTTCGATCGTAAAGGGATTCATCGTTCCTGTACTTTTACCAAGCATGCCTACCCAGAAGATAAACTCTCCTTCAATCTGCGCTAACAAGTCATCTGAATATGGCCAGTCAAAGTGCGTATCTTCATAATCGGCTGCCGAGCCGTCAAGCCACGTGAGGCCAGCAAACCTAAATGACGGTATGGGCTTTTTCGTCACAGCATCGTAGACGAAGCCTGCAAAACCGCCGTAGCCTTCTTGCGGTGCAAACGGAGTATGACCCGGAATGTGGATGACGCCGTCATCGGGATCCGGTTCAACCGGTTTCGGTTGGGGATCCGGACCCGGAGTCTTGCCATCTCGTTTGAGGTATACGACACCGGCATCGGTAAACAACCCTTCTTTGATATTAAAATCGCCAAGATACGCGGAAACATAGCCGTCTGCATGTACTGTTAAGTCTTCGACATCACCTTCCGTTCCTTGGACATCGACGAGGATCATATATTCGCCCTGCAACTGAGCATATTTGCCCTCTGTCGGCGGGAACGTGTAATTAAAGGTGTAGTGTTTCGGCTCACCAGTTTCAAAGTTTCGATAATCGACTTCAATCGTGAAATCCGAAATCGGCGTCTTAGTCTCGTCATCGTACACAAAGCCGACAAACCCGCCCCATCCATCTTTGGGTGTAAAGGGTGTATGTCCTGGAATGCGAATGACTTCTTCGCTCTCCGGTTCAAGGTATATTTTCCCTAGATCCGTGACTTCTCCTCCGCGAACGGTGAACGGAGGAACTTCATAAGTTTGATAGCCTCTTGCCTCGATCACAAGATCGTCGACGAAAGTGTCCTTCCCGTCCTCAGCGAGCACGGTCGTAAAGAATTCACCCATCTTTTGGGCATCGTAGGACGCCGGATAAGGATAGGCATAGTCAAGCGTTACCATATCTCCGTTGTGATCCGTCAGATACAAAGTGAACAGTGCAATTTCACCCTTTGAATCTGCATCACAAACAAAGCCTGTAAAGCCGCCCTTCCCGCTTTCACCTCTAAATGGCGTATGATCCGGGAATTGGAATACGCCCGGATCTCCTGGTTTGGTCGGCTGCGGCGGTCCGGGGTACGGTGTAACAGCGGGATTGGGTATGACCTGACCGGGCGGTAGTTGTGGTGTATCTCCCGTCTTCGCAAAGTCAGAAGATAACGCTGCGTTGACAACGGGAATGAGATTCGTGCCATCCGTTGTAAAAGTATCGGTTCGCTCCATTAATATGGCCTTGACCTGAGAGGCATAATATTCAGGATGCGCACCATAAATCAGCGATGCGACACCCGCAGCCATCGGAGAGGCCATCGAAGTACCCGATTTAATGTCATAACCCTGACCGGGAACCGTGCTGAAAATATCGGACCCGGGCGCGGCGATATCTACAAGGGTACCGTAGTTGGAATAATCGGCCATACTGTACATATACTTGATTCTGTCATCGACACCTTCGTCTAAATCGATCGGCGTATTCTCAATCGACGCCACCATCACTGTATGACGGCGCCCGGGGTCAGTCCCCATCATGATGCGGTTCATCTCGAAGTCAGCTGCATCCATCCCCTCGTTACCCGCTGCCTTAAAGACGAGGAAGTCATAGCCAAGACTTTCCAGTCTCAAACACAGATCGCCATAGGCCTGCGTCTCAATCAGCTCATCCTTGCCTCCCGGTTCGGTGGGATCGGTATCGCCTACACTGAAGTTGATCACTCGACAACCTTGTTCGACAAGGGTCGTGAGAGTCACTTCAAGTTCAAATGATGTCGTGACGTTCCAAAGATCAAGTTCTCCTGTGTCTTCGTTAACGCTCATGTGCCAGTAGTGATAAAAATACGGCACTGTATTCCAGTTGACGCCTGTTGCGCCGATACCGTTATTTCCAACTTCACTCATGATGCCGGTAACGTGCGTACCGTGTTCTTTCAAACGGAAATAGCGCGAGCCCGGTGATTTATCTGACTTTGTGTAGTAAAGCTCAAGGTCATCGAGCGTTTCCATCGTAAAGGTTGGGAAAAGATAGATATTCGAGCGGTCTATATTAAGATCTTCGTGGTCATATTCAAGTCCGCCGTCTGCGACACCGATCGAAATCGGCGTAAAGCTGTTAAGATCTTTCCAGACGAGCGGCGCCCTGATAACTTCGAGCCCCCAGTTGTTGCCATCCGGATTATTGATATCCCACGTATCGAGCTTGGCATCATCTGTATAAAACTGCATCTCAGAGCGTTTATACACGTAGTTATACTGTGCAATATCGACGTTCGGATGAGCGCGGAGTGTCTCTAGAATTGCATCCAGTTCATCTGAACTGACTTTGTCATAGCGAATCTGATAACGCAAGATCGATGGGATTTCGCCCACGATCTTGCCGCCTGTTTCTGACGCCAGCTGCTCTGCGATAGAGCGGTCACTATCTCTGGTGAGTGAGATGAGTAATTCATTGGACAGACTGTCAAAATCACCCGATTTCCCTGCGCGAATCTTTGATCGATCAGGAGGTGAGGATATGCCGGACGCATAATGTAGATTAAACGGAATAGGATCCGATGTACCGAACATTGTTTTCAATGTGATGTACAACGTATGGTTACCGATTTTCGCATTAGCATCTGAGCGCACCCAAGGTCCGCGTTCTTGGGAAGACTTATTGATCTTGCGATCAAGCGAAAGTTTGGGAAGAATCCCAGTTTTCTCGAAAATACCGCCTTCAATATTTTCAAGCACATTATAAGCTTCAGGATCGGAGGGGTCAGAGGGGTTTAACGCATAGCGAATTTCCCGGATCATTTGGTTTGATTTAGCTTCAAGCGACAGTTTGCTGATGGTGCCGTCCAAGGTTTGACGAATACCTTCAAGTCGCACTTCCGGACGAAGAGGCAATGAATAGATTAGGAAAGCAGCGATTAGTGCAATCAATACGCCCAAAATCGAAAGCCCGATAATCAAGCCTTTCCTTTTTTTCTTACGGGGAGGTTTAGGAGGAGGCGGCGGCGCTTGCCATCTGCTCTGTGCAGGCCTTTGTCCCTGCAACGGGCCTTGTCCTTGCACAGGCACTCGTCCTTGCACAGGTTCTTGCCCCTGCACTGGCCCTCGTCCATAAGAAGAAGGAGGAGAAGAATGATGAGTGGTCACTGGCGGTTGAACAGGCATAGGAGGTCGATACCCCGACTGCGGCGGTGTTCCTACAGGATATCCCGCCTGCGCAGAGCCCAAATACGGCGCATGCGGCTGATGCCCCCGTACGCCAGAAGGTTGCGACGGCGCTGTTGCGGCAGGATAACCCGAAGGTGTTTCAACTCTCCTGGGAGAGGGGTCAGTGTAGGAAGGCTTAGTAACCTCTTCCGGTTGTCCTTTTGAATCGATGGGCTGTCCGCACATGATGCAAAAGCGTACGTTGTCCTCGTTTACATACCCGCAGTTATTACACCGCATAACGATCTCCTTTCCATCACGCTAATTAATGCATGTGTCACGTGGTCATAGATAAGATATGGCAACGATCGCGCTTACCTGATTGCCTATCCCGTTATCTCGGCATAACCTGATTATTTAATAAGTAGTTGCCTTGGCGGACACGGCGTAGCCCGAATGAAACTCAAGACTAAAACGCGGTTAATTCATTCGTTGCCTTCATAACTATACTGCAGATTTAGTTTAACAAAAAATGCTGAGCTTTCCTAGGAATAAAAAACTAATGCAAAATGATCTTAAATTCCATGGATTCATGGATTCACTTGTACAGTACATGCGAAATACGACGTGTATCGTGACGTTTATACATGATTTGGCAATATTGAGCTCGTGAGCGTGATGACCGATAAATCCGACAAATCATTGGCTATCTTATCAGGCGCGGGCTTGCTCAGCATCTGGGCGTTTGTTAGGATAAAAAAGATGTCAAACTGCCACGTTCCACAAGATTCGCCGAACTTTTCCGATCGCCCGTTTATCTCGATCGGTGTTCGCGCGCTTGCCGAATTTTCACGAATGCACGGCGGCCTTGGAAGTCCGCTTTTTGCGGGCATTACCGGAACGGAGGGTATAAGGCTTCATCAGCGTTTTCAAAAAAGTGCGAATCAGTGGTTTCCTGATGACAAACTCTATTTTGAAGTCCCTGTGTCGGGTATCTTTCACGATCCGACATTCCCTTTCGACCTCCGTATTGATGGACGTTGCGATCTTCTAGCGCGCCATCCTAGCGGCACTTTAAAAATTGTCGAAATTAAAGGCTATCGCGGCCATCCGACAAGTCTTCCGGAGCAAGGCGATCCTGTTCACCTCGCTCAGGCGATGCTTTACGCTTCACTTTTGCTCCGGGAATCGAACCAAAGTCAGGAAATTACAGAAAAGAGTTTTGAGCGATTCGCCGTCTCATCCATTGAAGTCTGGCTATGTTACCTTGCTCTGGATACAGGAGAACCGTACTTTATCAAGACTTCACATCAACGCCAAGAACTCGATGATTTTTTCAATCGATTGTGTACAGCATTCGCGGAATCGTCCGGCATGCTGTACGCGCATCGACTAGAGAGGAATACGAAAAATAAAATTGCGTCATTCCCTTATCCTTCTCTGCGTGACGGACAGAAGGATATGATGCGCGAAATCATAGCGGCCATCCGTGATCAGCAGGTTCTCTTTGTCTCAGCGCCTACCGGCATCGGAAAGACGATGGCGACGCTCTATCCGTCCATCAAAGCGCAAGCTAACGGCCTGACGGATCAAATCTTTTACCTGACGCCGACGCGATCACAGCGCAAAGTGGCGGAAGACGCGCTGGATGATTTGAGTCTCAAAGGCTTCGTTCAGCGTTCTATCACCATACAAGCTAAAGAACAGGCTTGCCTCGCATCAGAACACTTCTGCAATACGTTTCGCTGCCCCTATGCTGTGACATACTATGAACGCGTCAAGGAAGCCATCCGAGAAAGCTATGCGTTATCACGGATCACGCCGGCAAAGATCCGCGAACTCGGACAAAAATATACGCTCTGCCCGTACGAATTGTCGCTCGACCTTCTCTCAACGTGTGACACAGTGATCTGTGATTACAACTACATTTTCAACCCTCGAGTTCGATGGAGCGATCGCCTCGATGACGACGGCGCACGCTATACATTATTGGTCGATGAAGCGCACAACCTCGCGCGGCGCTCGCGGGAGATGTTCTCCGCTTTCTTCTCTTTATCGGACCTTATAACTTTTAGGAAAAAACTTCTCGACACGACGCTCACGTCAGGAGCAAAAGCAGACTCTAGCGACAAAGCGCCGCCTGTCACGTCACGCGTCATATTGGCGCCCGATGCAAAATCGGCACGCGCTTCCTCACAATTCGCTCGACGAGCCAAGCCTGTCCTTCCTCAGGATGTCAACCAAGCGCTTCGACCGCTTGATCACTTAATCTCCGGTTTAACGCGTTTTATAGACCTCTTCGACAACAAGCACGACAAAAATAGCACAGATATCACAGATGAAAGAGAAGCTTTTCTTGAAGAACTGAAACCGTATCGTCCTGTTTTATCTCCTCAGTTTCTTGCAACAAGAGAGACACCTTCTTTTATATTAAAAAATATCACCGCGCTTGTCGGGGCATTAACGCGTTTTTTTGAAACTTACGTTGATTTTCCAGGACGCGAATCCATGATCATCCTATATTTTGATTTGCTCTTTTTCCAACGTGTTGTCGATCGTTATTACGATCACACATATATCACGTGTTTTCGACAGACAGGAAAGAATGACATAGCGGTCTCTCTTATGACGCTCGATGCGTCCGGTCATTTAACGGATCTCTACTACGGGCGATCTCCGGTTGTCTTCTTTTCTGCGACCCTTTCGCCCATGCCCTATTACCAGTCGCTCCTCGATGCCTATACGTCTCAAGATCATCCGGAAACCATCATGCTTCCCTCGCCTTTCCCTTCAGAACGTCGCTTGGTGATTGCGTATGAGGCACATTCCATCCGTTACAAAGACAGATTGCGAACCCTGCCGGATGTAGCTCGTTTGATCGCGGAAACGATTCGCCTCCGCAACGGTCATTACCTTATTTTTTCGCCTTCTTTCGCTTATCAGCGCCAACTTACGCGCGCACTTAGCGCTCTGAAAACCAGCGATATTGATTGGATCGTTCAACCAACGCGTATGACCGATTCACAGAAAAATAAGTACCTCGCTTATTTTCGCGATACTTCGCGAAAACGACCGTTGGCAGGCCTTACGGTACTCGGATCGCTTTTCAATGAAGGCATTGATCTCACAGGCGAAGAACTGACCGGTGTTATTATCATTGGCACCGGCCTTCCCGGCCTTTCGCCGGAACGTGATCTCCTAAGACAATATTATGACGCGACCAGTGGACAGGGCTATGAGTTCGCTTACCTTTGGCCGGGATTTAACCGGGTTGCTCAAGCAGCAGGTCGTCTCATCCGAAGCAAAGATGATTACGGCATTGTCCTTCTTATAGATGACCGCTACGCCGATCCTGTGCATCTTGCACTTTTGCCGGATGATTGGCATACCGAGCATACGTCGAACGCCGATGACTGCCTGGCACGCATCCGACAATTCTGGAACGAGATTGAGCCATTGCCGAAAAACATTTGGCATCGAAGCAACCGTAAGAAAATCCTTTTTTAATAGAAAAGCGACGATCGAAAATTCCAATGATGTGACTCAACGTATTTTTCTTCGTCTGCGTGATAAAAAGTGTAGATAAGTTCAACGAAGTAATGTTCGATCTCACTCAGACGTAAGAAAACAATTAAAAACTGACAATCATTCTGAGCACGCAATCAATAGATTTTCGCTCGAATGAAAGGATCTGATCGGCTCGATGTCATGGAGAAAAATTATATAGAAGGTAGCGGTCCTTTTCTTTCTTTCCACGTAATTTTTCCTGTTTGTTTCAATTCACGCGTGTAGCGGCGCGCTGTCGGAGTTAACGCCAAGCCGCCGAGCGCAGTTTCGCGGAGAGCGCTTGGCATTAATTGCCCAACTGAATGCATCGCAGAGATAACCTCATCGGTCGGAATACGGCTCTGCATACCTGCCAACGCCATTTCCGCGGACGCGATCGCGTTGACGACACCTGTTGCGTTGCGCTTGATGCAGGGCACCTCGACGAGGCTGGCGACCGGATCGCATACGAGACCGAGCAATCCTTTGAGAGCTATCGCAAGCGCGTTGGTTGACGCCTGCGGCGTACCACCTGCCGCTTCCGCGAGTGCGGCAGCGGCCATACCGGACGCAGATCCGATCTCAGCCTGACAGCCCCCTTCCGCACCTGAGATCGAGGCTAGATTACCGATCATCAATCCGCAGCCGCCGCTTGTAATCAGAAAATCGAGCTGCTGGCGCCTGGTTAATTTTAGATGCTCCCTTGCTGCGAGCAAAATACCGGGGACGACACCGCAGGATCCGGCCGTCGGCGTAGCGCAGATGAGTCCCATGGACGCATTCACTTCATTGATTGCGATCGCGTTGACAATCGCGTCCAAATAAATGCTCTTACCTAATGGTGCTTTCTCCGACCGGTATGCGTTAAGACGCGTCGCGTCATAGCCTGTCAGACCGGAATATGATTGAACGCCTCCTATGCCCTCTTTCGCCGCAGATTCCATAACCTGCAGATTGATTTCCATTTTCTCCAAAATGGCTTCCGGTGAACTGTCTTCCCCTTCACGCTGCCGCCAATCCATCTCCTGATATAAAAAGTAGTCGGCAAGCTTCCAGTTCTCTTCTTCACACGTTCTGATAATTTGCGCAAATGTTGTTACACGTCTCATTGGGCGGCTCCTTTCGCCATCAAGGCTTTCGTGCCGTTTGGCTCCCGTCTGATCTCGGAGAGATCGATGATCTGGACAATATGTTTGACTGCAGCGATTTCTTCGAGTGTGGCATCAGGTATTTCACCGTCCGTTGCGATCAACATCAGAGCCAGTTTGCCTTTGGTTTTTCGCGAAACTTCCATCTGGCTTATGTTAAGGCGATGTTGCCCGATAACGCGGGTTACACTGGCAATGACTCCCGGCCGGTCCATATGAAAAATGAGAATAACGGGATTGTCGTTATGCACATGTACATTGAATCCATCGATCTCTACAAGGTCGATGGAGCCTCCGCCCGTCGAAATACCTGTCACTGAAACGGTGCGTGATCCTTTTGTCATGCGAACCTCCGCCGTGTTCGGATGCTTCATTTTTTCCTGAGATGTGACAATTTTGACCTTCATACCCGTTTCTTTCGCAAGATCGTACGCATATCGTATGTCCGGGTTTGCCGTCGAAAGCCCAAGCAGCCCGCCAATTAAAGCAAGATCAGTGCCGTGACCTTTATACGTGTGTGCAAAAGAACCAAAAAAAGTTATTTGAACGTTTTCCGGCGTTTCCCCGAAAATAGCGCGTGACGCAAGTCCTATGCGCACGGCGCCAGCAGTATGAGAACTGGACGGACCGATCATCACCGGCCCAATAATGTCAAAAATACTGTGAAATTTTGCCATAGTAGACCATCCTAAATATCATGCCGAAGCTATGGTTACCCAACCAAGAAAAGACTGATTTCAATAGTGAATTCAACAATGCATCGTGTTTAAGTTTATCATGAGTTGTCCTGTTTGTCGGACGGTTACGTTACTTTTCACCTTGTTCGGAACGTTCATCATTCAGACGGAATCCCGATTGATCTATTAATGAAAGGCGTCTGTAAGGCTTTTCCATCTTCTGTTCCAACCATTGGTCGGCAAAATCGGACGCTTCTTTTCTAATAAGATCTGACGACTGAAAGAGAAAAAGACGACTGAAAGGAGCTTTTGCGACATATTGCAATAGCGCCACTGTACCTTCTGAAAGCGCTATACCTTCATCCCCTGCTTGTCGGCAACCGGTCTGATCACAAATGAGACCACCTTCCCGAAAACTGAATCGGCACGGAAACGAGACCTCTGACAGACAGCGCACACAAGCATCCAGCATAGGCGCAAAACCGCTTTCCACCATAAGACGAAACGTTGCCAAACGCGAAGCAAAGACGGGATCTTCTCCTGTTGCTATATGATAAATCGTATACGCCCACAGGTCAAAAACATAACGCTGCGGTTCCCCGTTTCGCGCAACATCAGAAAAGGCTTCTGCCGCATGCGAGGCCGCCGCCAGTCGGTCAAGATCAAACGATATGCCGGCAAATGATTCTTGCAGAACACCTGAACGCACAGTATAACGCCCCTGCCGTTCGATGAGTATAAAATCGGAAAGCGAAAAAAGCTGCGTCAAGGTGCGCAGTTTGCTTTTCATACTTGCGCTACCGCGAGCATTAGCTGTGATGAGGCCAAGTTCCGGAGTCAGTAAGTGCAGCAAACGATCACGATCTTTCCACGCGAACACATTCATGACAAATCCCTTGGTTTCGATCGTTTTCATGATGGGCTGCTCATTTAAATGGACGCATCGGAAGGTAAAAGTCCTACTGCACCGAGATCTTGTGGACGATTCTGCCAATTTGGACGCACACGAACAAAAAGGTTAAGGTAGACCGGCGCATCAAACAAAGCTTCCATCGCTTTTCGAGCTTCCGTACCGATAGATCGCACCATGCTCCCGCCTTTCCCGACAAGGACTTTCTTGTGGGACGTCCTCTCGCAGATGATGTCCGCTTCAATGAGAATCCCCGCCCGTCCGCCGGATTCGTCCATTTCTTCCTCAAAAGAACGCACGATCACAGCAACACCGTACGGAATTTCATGCTCTGTCTGACGAAGGATTTCACGTCGCACAAGTTCCGAAGCAAGGATGCGCTCCGTTTGATCCGTCTCATCATCCTCTCGGAACATACGACGCCTCACCGGCAGCAGACACTTGATTTCATCGATAAAAATGCCCAATCCATCGCCCGTCTTCGCTGATATCGGGATACAGGCGTCCGGATGCCAATTGGCGTCATAAAGCGCAATCAAGGGCAGGATCGCCTCTTTAGGCGAACGGTCGATTTTATTGATCAGGAGGATTGTTTTTTTGTTGTCTTCCTTGGCAATTTCAAGGACGCGACGCTCTTCCTCACCAATATAGGGATGCCACGACGCATCGATCATCAGCGCGATGATATCGGCCTGACGAATCGATTGCATAGCCGTCTTCATCATGGCACGACCAAGCGCATTGTTCGGTTTATGTAGGCCGGGCATATCAAGAAATGCAATCTCGGCATCATCAAAGAAAAGAACACTGCGGATTGCATGTCTTGTCGTTTGAGGTTTTGGAGATTCGATAGCGAGTGTCCGTCCCGAAAGTTGGTTAAGAAGGGTCGATTTCCCGACATTCGGGCGCCCACAAAGTGCAACAAACCCGGAAGGAACTTCTTCCAACCCTCGAATCAGTTGACGCTGCAACGCTTCCATGGTCGATGCATCTTCCTCACATTCGTGGTCGTAACCGAGAAGATGAAGAATACCGTGAACGGTAAGAAACATCAACTCTCGATCTAGCGTATGTTCGAGGCTTTTCGCCTGCTCCGCCGCTCGATCAGGAGATATGACAAGCTCTCCAAGAAAAAGCGCGGGGCGATCATCCGGTGCGAATGTTTGCCAAGGATCCAGCGGTTTTTCCAATGCACCTTCTCGCATGTCCTGTGCCGGAAATGACAGCACATCCGTCAAAGCATCGACACCGCGTTGCTCACGGTTAATCTTGCGCATGACGCGCGGCCCAATCATTGTCACTTCGATACAAACGCCAATGCCCTCTTGTAAAAGCTGCATGACAAACGGAGAGGAATAGAGAACATGCTCTGCCGTTTCACGAATGACAGGAAACAGCACCCGAGCGCCATAAACTCGCTGACGATTGTAACATCGAATGTCAATCATCTTTGTCACTCTTCTTTTTCTTGCGTTCTGTTACGATGCGAACAGGTGTCATTCTGTCCGTTATCTCTGTAGTTTCCTTGGCAGTATCGACTGAAGTCACAACGCGTACCGGCGCTGTTTTATCTTTGAGTTCTGACACAGTCTTTTCAATGATTCCTGTAACGACAGCGCGCATGGGCATGGTTGTCTCTTTCACGAAGGTATCCTTCATGCCAGAAGAGTCTCTTTCAGGCTCAGGTATAGACGCTTTATTCTGTTCGCTGTACGCAATACGCTCATGAAAATGTCCGGCATAAATCTGGAGGAAAGAATGAATAATTTTTTCAATATCGGCAAAAGAAAGTCCTGAATTCTTAAGTTGATCTTGGTCGATTTTCACTTTGACGACGTTACGAATCAGTTTTTCCGCTGCGTCAAGCTTACTGATCCCCTCCGATCGCATCGCCGCTTCCGTCGAGTCAGCCAACATCACGATCGCCGATTCTCGCGAGCTTGGAAGAGGTGTTCGATAGCGGAACGCGTCGATCGACGGCGGAGGCAAACCATTCATTTCAGCGTCACGACAAGCTTTACGCCAGAAATACTGAAGGACAGTTGAGCCGTGATGTTCATTTGCGATTTTTAACAGCTGCAGTGGCAATCTGTACTTGCGACCAAGCGTGAAACTGTCTTCCGGATGCCGTGTGATGATTCGAGCACTCTCCAATGGTGTCAACTGGTCGTGAGGGTTAGTCCCCGTCTGATTCTCCGTAAACATCATGGGGTTCTCCAGCTTACCTACATCGTGGAAATAGGCGCCGACACGAGCGATCATAGCATTAGCACCGATGGCCTCAGCCGCCGTATCCGCTAAATTCGCAACCATCATTGAATGTTGCGAGGTACCCGGCGCTTCCACAAAAAGACGTTTCATCAGTGGATGTCCGGGTTGCGACAACTCGATTAGACGCAATGGCGATACCGTATTAAAGATGAGCTCAAATAGCGGCATAATACCGATGGCGGCGATAACCGATAGGCCACTGGACAACGTCGACTGCAAGATGTTTGAAACTAAAAGCGATGCCGATTCTTTTTGGAGGACGCCCATCAAAAGCGCTGCTACCGCTGTAGACAGAGACGTTCCGACAATGATGTGAGCATAACTGTCTTGGCGTCTTGATCCTTGAGTGAAAAGTGACGCGACCAAGCAGCCTATAATCCCGACAATAGGGAAAGACGGATGATACGATGCCATCGGCATAATAAGAATAGTCAAAAGAGAAGTCGTAAAGATTGCCGCGCGAAAACCAAAATACGCCGTTACAACGACAGCTGTAAAAAACACCGGAGGCGTAAGGGGAAAATTTCGTGCGAGATAAGCCGACGAAATCAACGGTATAAGCATGGTTAAGGACAGCGCGATTCCACTCCGCGAAGGCCGATCGCCTAGAATGGAAATATATCGCCTGAAAAACAACACGGCAATAACAGTACAAAGCAATGTCAAACCGGCGATACCGCCGAGCCGTGCCCAGTCAAACGAAGCAGATTTCGTCATGTTGAGGTCATTGAGCATCGACATGATCTCCGGTGTGATCACATCACCTTGGCTTAAAATGCGTGTGCCTCGACTGACCATCACAGGGTCATTCATAACGCGATCATACGCAGCGGCGCGAGCTTTCTCCGTCGCTTCCTCATTGAATTCCACATTCGGCCGCAGCGTCAAATTTAGCAAACGTCCGGCAAGTAAGGCGTCGTCTTTAAAAAAGGTTGCTATGCTTTGCATGTGTTCGACAGAGGACGCGATTGCGCGTTGCAACGCCGCCTCATCCAATGTCTCCGATACTATAACTCGCGCCTCGGTCATAATCGAATTGTTGAGCGCTCTATACCGCTCTTCACTCATTCGTATCAGAAGATCAGCATCGCCCGACGGCAAAATGATCCCCTCTTTTTGGCTGAGATCTGAAATCAATGTTGAGATCGCCAACTCAATTTCGTGATTATCCGGCGCGCGGGCAATAGTGAACGTTCCCGTCTCCGTCCCTGACGTTGCGGTCGACTCCGGATCCGGGCTTACCGTCTCAAATCCATATAAATCATTGCGACAATCCGACGCGAGAGATAGTAGGCCACGAATTTCGTCGATGGATGCATCACTTATTTCCTCGGAACGAATCATAACATTCGGCACTTGTGAACGTGCAACGAGCGCACGGCGCATCGTTTCGGATTTGTCAGCGATATCGCGCGGAGTAGCAATATCGTATACGCTGATATCCCCGATTTGAAGATCATATTTTTGAGGCGTCGAACCGATGAATACGGTAATGATGGTAACAACGATCAGTCCAAACACAACAAATGTCGTCGCTACATTTTTATGTAGGGATCGTTCTTTTTGTCTATCTTTCTGCCTCGTGCTCGATTTTTTATCCATCATACTCGCCCTCTTGAAGCTGTTGTTTAACGGTGTTATCTACGATGACGCGCTCTAGCTGCACGTTTTGCCGCATCTTTTTCATAAGCGCGAATGATCCGCTGCACCAAGGGATTGCGAACGACGTCGCGATCTGTGAGCATCACGCGTGTCACGCCGTCCAACGCTTTCAGAAGATCGGCCGCCTCCGCAAGTCCGCTCATATGACGTCTTGGAAGATCAATCTGAGTGATGTCGCCGGTGACCACAGCGCGCGCATTGTAACCAATACGTGTGAGAAACATTTTCATCTGGGAACGCGTTGTGTTCTGCGCCTCGTCAAGGATAATAAACGCGTCATTCAGTGTTCTTCCGCGCATATATGCCAAAGGTGAAATCTCGATTTCACCGCGTTCGAGATGTCGTTGATACACTTCAAAGCCTAAAAAATCTTGCAACGCATCATAAAGGGGACGCATATAAGGGTCAACTTTGCTTTGAAGATCCCCCGGGAGAAACCCCAGGTTTTCTCCGGCTTCAATCGCCGGCCGCGTGAGAATGATCCGCGATACTTCGTGCGCGCGAAAAGCCTTGACGGCCATCGCAACAGCAAGATACGTTTTCCCTGTCCCGGCGGGCCCTATGGCAAATGTTAATTCATGTGATACGATCGCATCTACATACGCTCTTTGCCCCATCGTCTTCGTCATAATTGGGCGCCCCTTAGCGTTCGTAAGAAGAAGGCTCGGGGTGAACTTTTCCGCTTCGGAGAGATTGCCCTCAACGGAGACATCGATGAGATAACGCACCAGTTGCTCCGTGACAGGTGACGATCCTTGGCAGAGTGAGTGCATTTTCTTGAAAATGCGAGCTGCTGTTTCGACTTTTTTGCTATCCGAGCCGCGTATCACCATGCCTCCGGGCGCAGAATCACACGTCACAGAAAGCGTCTGTTCCACCAGTGCGGCATGGGAATTACACGCGCCTAGTAGCGCAATCCCCTCGTCCGGACTGTCGAGTTCAATGTAATGTTCATAAATAGATGGATTCATTTTCATCCGCTGATCTTTTCCTCTTGACTTCTTTACTCTATTCCTCTCGTTATCTTTATTGTGTTAAAACGGGCAACGTCATAGTACATGATTCCACCGTTGCCAACAATTCTTTCGTATTGGCGTTGGCTGCGATCTGTTTCGTATCGAATGCGACAAGATTGAAACACGCCTGAACGATCTGCCACGATAGCTATTCAACCGGCATCAGCAGGTCTTTTTGATAGGCAATGCGATCTTCTTCCAACGCGGGAATGGTGACAGATGGCTCACTTCGAACCGTAATGGCCACAGCATCGTCTCCGATTTGCGCGCGAAGGTTACCTGCAACTGTTTCAAGATAAGGGACGATATAGGTATCGATTTTCGCTGGCGGTACGATCGCTTTGATTTCAAACGGAGATTCACGGCTGTACGCGACGCCATTGATAATGATGGAATCTTGATTCGCCCTAATTTCCGTCGTCGCGACTTTACGCTCATCATTGATCGACATCGCCTGCGCTCCGAGAGCTGAAAGCTCATTCACAAACTGCTGAATGACAATATCCTGTATTTTATATCCTGACATTGGAGTCAACGTGATCGTCACACCTTTATTTCGAACAGCACGCAACCCCGCAAAAATTGCATACTGTTCCTTCTCTTCAACAATTCTTAAAAAACTCTCACCGCCTTTTCCGCTAGCCAAATCCTCTTCAAGCTCGCGGATATACTCATAAAGATGCACATTTCGGTTGTTCAACTCTTCATTCTTGCGCTGATATTCAATAATCGAGTTCTGTAAGTCCTGATAACTTTTGTCGCTCACCGCTGATGCGTTTAGTGTTTTCATTAAGAGCGCCGCTACAAGACCAACGATCAGTCCAACCGCGACGACGGTTACATATCGCGAAAGTTTCGACGGATTTCTCGCATCCTTCTTGTCATTCATAAAAAGACCTTCTTTCGATTACGACCCCTCTACAGGAATCAGGAGATCCATATATGCCCGAAAGTCATGTGTTTTTGAGAAGGAAGGCAATGTCAGCGATGCCTCCTCGCAAAGAGCTATCCGGACACCGATTTCCTTCTGACGCAAACGGGCAAACCATGAATCGCTTTCGACCGCCTGCCGCATACTGTCTACTGGACCGATGGCTTCAATCTCATAGGGCGGCATTAGGCGCACATCATAACTCAAGATTGTGGGACCAACGCAGGAAATGTTCGATATGGCAGTCATGCGTGTCCCGTTCAGTGTCATCGCGCGCGCACCGGCTGCCCAGAGCAGGTTCATAGCGTATGTCACAGTCGAATCGTGTATGAGCGATTCTATCGGGTCTGTGACGGGATTGTAATTGAGTTTATCATCCAATGTTAAGCGAATGCCCGAACCTGTAACATCTGTCATCCCGGAAAGGAGCGCATATTCTCTCCATGTTGCATAGAGAGCCTCTTTGGAGGGATTGTCACTGTCGATTTGAAGTAGCGTTCGTTTGCGCGTTTCCAACTCCTGTTGACGAGTCGCTAACTGCTCAAATTTTGACTTTTCTACCGCCAGTTCAGCACGCAAATCCGAGATTGCGACCGCATCGCTACCTTTCGCGCGAAATAAAACCCTTCCCTGCACTAGGAAGTATCCTAAAAAGAGACCGAATGCTACAGACAGCAGCACCGTGATAATGGAATACCAGCGTTTGCTTACCATATTCATAGGATACCGCAAAAGCGCTCCATTTGTCCTCAAAAAATGCAGTTGTTTTGATTGAATCAAATAAAAGCAACGCAGAAAATATTATTTTGCCGAGGCAGGTCTATTATCGTTTAGAGCTCGTTTTCTTTGATGATGGAGGATGGAGGTTATAATCTATTTCTATATTTCGCCTAAATAGCTATTTGCAAAGGTTAACATCTTACTCTGTTGTGTGTAACTTTCATGTGTGGTTTTAATGAGACATATCAATCTCATCAAGATAAGGCTTAAAGCGTTCGGCAAGTGGACTTTCAAAAGTTATTTCCTCTTTGGTAACAGGATGATTGAATGATAGTCGTGAGGCATGAAGCAGTTGACACGGCAACTTCCCCGTTCCGCGACGACCGCCATAGAGAGGATCCCCTACTACGGGATGACCGATATGCGAGAGATGAACACGAATCTGATGCGTCCTTCCCGTCACTAATTTACATTGAAGATGCGTTATTCTGCCGTTTCCTTTGATTTTTTCAACACATGTTATAGCAGGTTTGCCGTCTTCTCGGACAAGCATCTTTTTCCTGTTGACACCGCTTCGAGCGATAGGCAATTCAATCACAGCGCGAGGTGCGGTAAAGTCTCCCCACACGATCACATCATATACGCGCTCCA
Source organism: Clostridiaceae bacterium (assembly GCA_012799825.1). Lineage (GTDB taxonomy): Bacteria > Bacillota > Clostridia > Saccharofermentanales > DTU023 > UBA4923. The sequence goes on from JAAZKK010000118.1 coordinate 52,840, forward strand.
CTTCATGTTGACGGAAAAGGCGTTGCATCGCTCGGCGAACAGCGTCATCAAAGACAACAATCATTACCCCCGACGTATCGCGGTCTAAGCGATGTACAATGCCAGGACGAACAGGATCCCAATCATCGGAGAGTTGTTTGCCATAACGGTGTAAAATGGCGTTCACCAGCGTCCCTGACGTATGACCGTGAGCAGGATGAACGACCATTCCGGCAGGTTTGTCTATCGCTGCGAGCCACTCGTCCTCGTAAAGCACGCGAAGCGGAATAGGTTCAGGCTCGGGATGGTGTGATTCCTTCAGCTCAGGCAGGCGGCAGGTGACAGTTTCCCCTCGTGACGGTCTGTATGATGAGGCGACCTTTTTCTTTGCTGTTGTCACGTTCCCTTCTTCGATCGCACGTTTCCACCGTTCGCGTGAAATGCCCGAAAAGCGATCCGCGAGCAAACGATCCAAACGTTTCCCCTCTTCCTCGGGTGTCACGTTAAATGTATGTATTTGATCTGTAGAATATTGATTTTGCATGTGAGTTATCGTGATTTTTTTCTTCTTCGAGAAGAGTTCGTGTCTTTCGGTAAACCGAAAATATTATTGAGAAACGGAAGATTTTGAATCGTAAAGATGACCAACAAGATTGCACCCACCGTGATCAAGCTGTCGGCAAAGTTGAACGAAGGAAATTTATAAGATCCGAACGTAAACGTAAGGAAATCCGCCACAGCGCCATAACGGACGCGATCGATCAAGTTGCCGGCACTGCCGGCGATGAGCATCACTAAAACCGTTCTCGCTTTCCATCCTTTGGCAAAACGCAGACGATATATGAGAAAAGCCATCACCAAAAAGGATATCAGCGACAAAACGATAATGCCCCATGTCCTATTAGACAGTAATCCCCATGCAGCGCCTGTATTGTAAGAACAGGTCAGATCGAAAAATCCGGGGATGACCGTGACGCTATTTCCCGATCCTATCAAACGTTCAGCTAATCCTTTTGTGAGCTGATCGAATGCAATGAGCGCTAAAATGATCAAGGTCTCCATAAAGTAAGCCTTTCTATCTCTTCAAACGGTGTGTTCCACGTCCCCGACATCGTGCCGCGAACATCGCTACCATACCATATCATCGTATCAAGTCCTCCTATGCCGAACACCGGCACGGTCTCAAACACATCCTTCAGAGCGGTGATGTATCGAGCATCCCGCATTTCAGGAGATATTTCATCAGAAATAATAGGACACGAAGACAACGATTCGAGTATTTCAATCGAGGATGTATTCGCATGCTCGCGCCAAGACCAAAGTCCTGCCTCGTCAAGGCTGTCAAGCCAATCTACCGGATCTAAAGCGCCTAAAGCGACATCGGTCAGAATCGCGCCATCGTAATCACCTTCCTGCAAAGTCTCGAACCAATCCTTTTCCGCAACCGTTTCGATCTCCAGCTCGAGATTTTGTAAAAGAAAGAGCGGTTCGAGCCGATTGATCAGACGGGCGGGATAATATCCTTCCGGAACCAACAGAACAAAAGGAAACGTTTTGTCATCTTTTTCCAAAGTTGTCCACGATGCGGTCGGATCATGACCGGCGTAGATTTCAATTGAACCGAAAAGACGCCAGTCACCCTTAAGAATCGGGAACGACGCGTTATCGTGGGGAGCTGCCAATTCATTCTTTGTGGCGGAATGTTCACCCAAAGCCAGTCTGAAGCGATCACGGGCTTCGAGGGCGTCCTCTTTATTAGCGGAGAAATAAAGTGCGGTATAACCCGGCGCCTCGAACCGCTGTTTTCGGATACGGCTTCGATCTACATATAACGGCGTCGTTGTCTCATCCATAAAAAGCAGGTCAACACTGCCCTCATCGAAAGCACGCGCCGCGTCCGATATATCCTCATAGGGAATGACGTCGATTTTAGAAATACCCTCTCCTGCAGACACACGATGAAGTGAAAAGCGACCACGAAATCCGCCCGGCCTGATCATCCACTCGCCGCTCCCGGGAATGGCAAGCGATGTTGTGTTATTCGAAAAGGATTCGGGTATGACAGGAAACGTCAGATATTGCGCGGCATCGCGATCCGGCACGTGAAAACCAAGGTAAAGAATGCCCTCTTCGATAGAAACGGAAGCGATATTGGCTAGTGCATCTGTTCGATATTGATAAAGCGTAGAATATTCAGCGGGATCAAAACCGCCTTTCTGAGACAATGTCAACGTTCTTTGACTATTCATATCATCCATGAACGTCGCATCCGCCACAATGTCACGAAGGAATATTGGCGAGCCGGTCATGGGATCCGTTACGTCAGGTGTACCGTCCGATTCAACCGTGTCATTTTCCGTGTTGCTGTGATCGTCGATCTCATTTTCCGCGTCATTCTGTTCTGTTCCGTCATTATTCACCTCTTGTCCAGTGCCGTCCGTCTCACCTGTTTCCTGATCATTCTGTTCCATATTCGGAGATGACGATTCATGTGGTTCATGGTCTGATTCTGTAGGCCGGTTGGCTTCCCCCGCAAAAAGAGCTGCAGGAGATGTAAGTGAACCCGGAGTTTTTCCTGTCACTTGACGAATTATTTCGAGCAAACAGGCGCGCACGTCCTCTGCACGAACCGAACTGTTGTCGTGAAAAACGGCTTGGTCACGAATTTTTACGCGGATCATGTCAAACGATGTATTGAAATCTGCCGACTCTGCTAAGACAAGTTCCATCCGACCATCGGCGTTCATACGCATTAGGGGCTCATACACCAAAGAGAATATCGCTCGAGTATCGGTGTGCTTAGGCGTCAGAGGGTTCATATCCTTCTCCATGTGCACCGCAATACGTAATGTCAAGTCGCCGTCGTTCGGAAAATGAGGTTCTGGCAATGTCACCGAAACATCATCAGGCACCGTTGGCAAAGAGGGCTCCGTCAGCGCGTTGTGCTCATTTGTATTTTCGGTACAACCCGTCGAATACATAATTATTAGACACGTCAAAAGGAGCGACACGACGCGTACTGTGAAGGGTCGTCGCAAGCTAGCAATAGGCACTCTTTCGCCTATTGTTTTTTTCATTCTGTATGACGTATGACTCGTATTCAATTTAGCACCTAATACACGTCCATATATTCCTTACAAAATACAAACACCGTGTAACGTGTATTGTATCAAATCCTTCATGGGTTGACACTTCAGCCTTCTGAGGCTATCATCACAAGGTGATCGGGGTGTAGCTCAGGTGGCTAGAGTGCTTGCTTGGGGTGCAAGAGGTCGCAAGTTCAAGTCTTGTCACTCCGACCATAATGAAACCGCTGGTACATCGACGTCCTAGCGGTTTTTCTTTACACCTATATTGTGCACCTTCCTTTTATGTGCCACTTTATGTACCCAATGAATATACGCAAGAAGTTCAAAATATCAATTATTCGACCCTGACTATACTTTATAGAACGATTACACTTCCGGTTGATAGGTAATCAATGCGATCACCCATTATGGCTTTCAGTCTCTTATACGGTTCTAAACCTGTGCAATGGCACGTGTAATACTTTGCCTTGGTGCTAAGCAGATGTGTTCCTATGCTGTCGATCGTTTCAGAGTCTTCATTGCCACCGGAACGACTGGAAAGATGAAATCCGCCTATCACATAGTTCGGCATTCGCCCTTTAATCGAATAAAAATGTTCAAGAATATTTACAATGCCGTTGTGGGCGCAGCCGGTCACTAACAGAATTATTCCATTTTCTTCAATCACGAGATTCTGTTCATGTGCGAATGTATCATTTACGATTTGTCCCTCATGCTCCATGAACAGTCCCCGATTTGATTTCGGAAGCGATACTTTCTGAACAACATTTGAGAAAACTAGGATGTTATCGTTAATATGATAGCGGTCTGATGTGAAAACAATTTGCTTGTTTTCTTTAAGTTTTCCATCTAGACCGATGTATGTTAACGTTTCATTCGATCGTTTCGAATAATAATTCCCAAAAGCGAGCCTATGCATAAACACCTTAGCTTTCGTGTTCCTTTCCAAAAATGCTTTCAGCCCTCCGCCGTGATCATTATGTCCATGAGAAATGACAAGAAAATCAACATCCGCAATATTTACATTGAGTTTTTTTGCATTTTGGAGAAATAACGTGCTTGCACCAACATCAAACAGAATTTTATCTCTTTTTGTTTTTATATAAAGACTAAAACCGTGTTCAGTGACAAAGTCACCTGATATTGCAGTATTCTCTACTAAAACTTTGATCAACATTGTCTCGATCGCCCTCCTCTAATGTGGTGTACAATACACAACCTCATATAACGTACAATAAAAATTCCCAACAGAAAAATCAATGTGTTTTCCATTAATTGTTACATAGGGCTCGCTGAACAAATCAGCTATTAGTATTTTGTCATGCCATCGCAGTCAATTTATGCCGTCTTTTTGCGAAAAATCGCATGGAAAAAATGAAGATAAAAAGATCTCTCAGGATCTTTTGCAA
>JAAZKK010000054.1 GCA_012799825.1 Clostridiaceae bacterium
AGAGCCCTTTTGCCGCAAAGATATTTTTGAATGTAAGGTTTTTCATAAGGTGTCATACGAGAAGCATAGGTCATGCTCTCATCCTTTAACAGAGATTTTATTGCCTTTAGCCGCCTTTAGCTGTCAAAATGTCGGAAAGTCAAAACGGATACTCTCAGCTTTTGCCAAAAACCTCATTCCTTCGAAATGCCCACCCTTCCTTTCCTCTGTCAAAATGATTGAATGACAAAATTTCTATTAGTTTTGATCTTTAGAAACTTGATTTTTTTATGGGGCGACAACGTGTGGTAGACTGGTAATATGCATCGGATCAATGACATCCGTCAGTTATCATGTTGACATCATTGGCCGTACGTGAGTCACAGCCGAATGCGGGGCCCGTGCAATACAGGCCTGTGAACCCCGTCAGGTCCGGAAGGAAGCAGCGGTAAGCGGTCACCTGTAGGTGCCGCGGGGAAACCTGGTTCGGCTGTGACTCAGGTGCGGCCGTTTTTAAACTTTTTTCATCATTAAGAAAGAGGTAGCGTCGTGGCTGAAAAAGAGAAGCTTGCACTTTACCGCTTGTGGCGACCGCAGACTTTTGACGAAGTCGTGTCTCAAAAGCAAGTTGTCTATCCGCTCCAGCAAAGCGTCGTCGAAGGCACTTTTTCTCATGCACTGCTTTTTTCCGGCACGCGAGGCACCGGAAAAACCTCGCTTGCGAAGATCTTCGCGAAGGCGATCAATTGCCTTAGCCCGCATGATGGAAATCCTTGTAATGCATGTGATATCTGCCGCGAAATCAATAATGGCGCGCTGATGGACATCAATGAAATCGATGCCGCATCGAACAACAGTGTTGAGCACGTGCGCAGACTTACCGATGAAATTATCTTTACACCAGTCCGGGCACGATATAAAGTTTATATCATCGATGAAGCTCACATGCTCTCAACCGGCGCATTTAATGCACTGCTCAAAACTCTTGAAGAACCGCCTGAGCATGCTGTTTTTGTCTTGGCGACCACTGAGCCGCATCGCATTCCGGCAACCATTATTTCTCGTTGTCAACATTATAAGTTTCGCCGCATCCCAAATGAAGCGATCGCTACGCGACTCTCACTGATCGCGCGCGACATTGATCTGGAAATCACAGATGACGCTCTTGAAAGCATCGCTCATCTATCCGCCGGCGCCCTTCGTGACGCAATTAGCCTGCTCGATCAATCACGCCAGATTGCTAAACGTCCTGTTGAACGCGATGACGTACTCGAAATAGCAGGACGCGTCCCTGACGAGTTTTTATCTGAAACCACCGCCTCTATTCTTTTTAAGAATCAGGAGCTCCTCCTTGTCAATATTCAAAATTTAGTACTGTCCGGCCGTGATTTTACACGTTTTGTCACTGATCTAGGCGCGTATTTTCGCAATTTACTCGTATGTAAAGTTTCTAAGACTCCTGAAAAACTCATTCTTCTCCGAGACCAAGATATCGATACCTTGCGAGCTGTTGCAGAAAAAGCTTCCACCTCAGCTATTACATCTATTATTGAAGGACTCGCTGAACTTCTCGTTTCCATGCGATTTACGCCTGATCTTCGGACGACACTCGAAATTGGCCTTCTTCGTCTAGCATCAAAGTATGGTAATCCTCGTGATCAAATTGATGTTGAGATAGAAGACGACCTCGATGACGGTGTAGCGGTTGATATAGGTGTAGACGCTGCGGTAAAAAGATGCGCTGCGGTTGATGTCGTTGCAGATGCAGCTGTTGAAAGAATTGCTGCCGTTGATGCCTCTGCAGGCACAGCTGTTGTAAGAGGTACTGCGGTTGATAGCGTTGCAGACGCAGCTGTCGAAAGAGCCGCAACTGTTAAAACATTTGCAGATGTTGATGTCGGTGCAAGTATCGATGTAAGTGCAAATGCAAATGCAGATAAAAATGGAACGATGACGCCGCAAGACAAAGCGAGCGTTCGCACCGAAAGTGAAACGCTTGCATCCGCTATATCCTCAAATGAGGATTTTCTTGAAATGCCGAAAAACAGCAAAACGCCCGTTTTTGCTAACGCGAATAAACCATTTGATATAGAGAAAAAAGACTCCCCTAGCAGCTCTGTACTAAAAGACAAGAATGCCGCTAGTATGACATTTGCTGGCCCGCTTTCCGCGGATGATCAACAGGAAGGCGCGACTGCGTCGGATACTCTCGTTGAAGACTCGAACGCCGCTAGTCCGCCACCCAAAGACGTGATCACTACGCACCGAGGCACCGAGTCGCTAATTACAGTATGGAGCAGCGTATTGGAGAGTCTTCAACAGGAACGTCGCGTCGAGGTCGCCCTTTGTGCTCGACCGGCACAAGTTTCTCTCTCTGACAATGTCCTCAACATTCATTTCCGAAAAAACTTAACCGGCCAATACGCATGCCTTTCTGACGATAATAACCGGCATGAAATCGAGCGATTGCTTACGAAACGGATCGGCCGACCAATTCAATGCACCGTCACCATTGGATCTACAGCCAGTAAAAATGATCAGGTTTCAGCGGAGCAGAATTGGCTTTCCAAATTGAGAGATAAGGTTGCGCCTATTAACGATGTGCCCACTCCTGATCCCGCACATCATGATATGACTATTTCTCAATCAGATTCGAAAAACAGCGGAAAGGCTGAATTGCGCCCACACACAGATAGCGTAAATGACAGATTTGATAAAGCAAACGACACTTTGAAACAAATCAGTATTGAAGGATCACTCCTTTTGAACGAACATGGTAAAGCACACAAAGCTACCCGACAGTCTGACTCGAATGATAACGAAAGAAATGAAAAGCTCAAAAGAATAATAGATTCAAATGATAGCAAAACGCATAAAAAAGTCGGGGAATTGGCTGACTCAGGAGTTGGCGCTGAGGAAGAAAAAATCGGAAGATCCGTTGATTCCATTGACAGCGCGAGAGTAGCAAATGTTGAAAAACTGGCTGACTCAGGAGATGACACAGAGGAGGAAAAAATCGGAAGATCCGTTGATTCAATTGACAGGAAAGAAGATACAAAAGCCCTCGGGTTTGTTGATTCATACGACAGCAAGGAAGAAACAGAAATCGACGGATTCGCTGATTTAAGCGAAAGCGCGAGAACAACAGAAGTCGACGGATTCGCTGATTCAAGCAATAGCGCGAGAGATGCTGAATTCGGAGAATTAACTGATTCGAAAAACCGCAGGGAAGATGTTAGTGTTCATGATCAGCTTGACTTCGAGAACTCAGATCTTAATGATTACAGCAAACAAAACAGCGCGAGTATAGATGCAGCACATCCTTTCCCAATTGAAAAAAATGCGGAACTGTCACGTTTTTCCAAAAAAGAGATTGCTTCTGACGACATATTGCAGGATTCAACGTCAAATGAACAGCCGTGGTTGATTCAACTTCGCCAAAAACTAGCCACTATCAACGAGAAAAGCAGTGAAGCAAATCATCAAGAGAAGAATTTAATCTTGCCTCATAAACAACTTGAAATGCGGCCGGCAACACTGTCGCCGACTCTTAGGAAAAACATGCCGCCCAGAGAAGATTCACGACGTGCCGGCAATATTCTGTCGCCTTCCGAGGAAGGAGAAATTCCTAGCACTGACGAATCTTATTATAGACATATCTCTCCACACATCCCTAGTGGCGGCGACATGCCGCATTTTGATGAACAGGATGTACCGCCTTTGACCGATGAGGACGCGCCTTATATTTAAATGCGATAGATTTTTGATATGAGTACGCCGGTGCAGTTTGCTTTGCAAACGATTTGCAAATTGAAAACGGAGAGTCGCATTCAGAGCGCATCTCCGTTAAACTAAGAGGTGTACCATGTGACAAAATATTAAGTGTGGGGCATTTTATAGATGAAGCCTTGCTTTGTTGGCAATATATATGTGTCGCGTATGACACAGCATAATGAACGGCAATCTGCCGCTTGAAAGGATTTTTTATGGGAAGAGGAAGACGGGGCGGATATCCAAGAGGCGGCATGCCTAGTGGGAATCAAATGAACCAATTAATGCGTCAAGCGCAAAAAATGCAACAGGAACTCGAGCAAGCCCAAGAAGAAGTTGCTGAAATGACGGCAGAAGCAACAGTTGGCGGTGGTGTCGTGCGCGTAGTGATCGGCGCCGGACACCAGATTCAAGAACTCGACATTAAACCGGAAGTTGTCGATCCTGACGATATTGAGATGTTGCAAGAGCTGATCGTAGCAGCGTTTAATGACGCTTGTCGCCAGCTCGATGAGAAAGCGGAAGAACGCATGTCTCAAGTAACCGGCGGCAATCTGGGATTCCCGGGATTTTAAGAATGGCTTATCGCTACTCACCTGCGATTGAAAAACTGGTACAGGCGCTGGCAAAATTGCCCGGCATCGGTCGGAAAACGGCGCAGCGCCTTGCTTTCTTTATTTTGGATCACCGTGATGTCGGAATGACCCTCTCCGATGCAATCCGAGAGGCCTGCGACTCTGTACACCTTTGCTCATCTTGCTGCAACCTTACGGAAGAGGATCCGTGCTATATTTGCCGCTCTTCCGCGCGAGATACGACAAAAATCTGCGTCGTAGAGAACCCAAGCGACATCGCCGCAATGGAGCGTATTCACGACTACAACGGACTTTACCACGTGCTTCATGGCGTCATCTCACCGATGCACGACATAGGACCTGAAAATATCAAACTCAGAGAACTTTTACAGCGCCTTCAAGCGCACAGTGAAGTCGAAGAAATCATTCTTGCCACGAATCCAACTGTCGAAGGTGAAGCGACCGCGCTCTACATCGCCCGGCTTCTTAAACCCTCCGGCATCCGAACGACACGTATCGCCCACGGCATTCCTATGGGCGCCTCACTCGAATACGCCGATGAAGTGACCCTAGCACGCGCATTCGAGAATCGCCGGGAACTTTAATTATTCTCACAGTGTCTTACCGTATGTTGTTTTAAAGTGCTGACGAAAAATAAACTGAATATGCAGTGAACTTTTTAGGTTTTTGAGAACGACTAATTTCTTTGCTCTCTCATACTGTTATACGGCGCCCTTTAAAAAGCTGATAAGTGCATCATTTGCTTTTCGAAATCAAGCAATATCTTTGATCAACCATGACGCAACATTAGGTGTAATTATGAAGATACCGAGCTCACATGTGAAGACGCTAAGTTCCTCACAGAAAGACGCCGAGCTCGCGAAACAGTTGCTCCGCGGTTTCCGAAAAACATTCTCCTGAACATTCTCCAGATGGCGTCGAGAAATCAATCGGCAGCGAACTCAATCAGGTTATTCTCTGTTTCCTTGTCAAACAGATGGCAGGTTGCGCCCGGCAGCATAAAACGAACAGTTGCGCCCATATCAAGGGGTACTCGGTCGATACTGTCTTGCGTTCCCGTTGGAAGGACGAGCACTACCTCCTGACCTCCCACCTTAACATGCAAATGAACACTGCTTCCCATCATTTCGCTGAAAAGCAGTGTGCCCGAAAGCCCTTCTTCGCCATCATTTTCGTTTAAAAGCACTAAGTGCTCAGGTCGCACGCCAACCGTGATATCCTTCTCCTCATGCGCCGCGTCACGAAGCGCGCGCTGTTTCGATTCGGGAAGCGCGATGTGCGCATCGCCGACTCTAACGAAATACGTCACGCCATCTTTTTTGAGTTCTCCATCGAAGAAATTCATCTGCGGCGTGCCGATAAAGCCTGCTACAAAAAGATTCGCCGGATGGTTGAAAACTTCATAAGGGGTACCTGTCTGTTGAATAAAGCCATCTTTCATGATCACGATTCTGTCGCCTAACGTCATCGCCTCTGTCTGATCGTGCGTCACATACACAAACGTTGTGTCAATTCTTTGGCGCAATTTGATGATCTCAGCCCTCATCTGATTTCTAAGTTTTGCATCTAGGTTGGAAAGAGGCTCGTCCATTAGGAAAACCTGAGGTTCTCGCACGATGGCTCGACCAATCGCAACGCGTTGCTTCTGCCCCCCGGAGAGTGCTTTTGGCTTCCTTTTCAGGTAGTCCGTAATATCGAGAATCTCTGCGGCACGACGAACCGTCTTGTCAATCTCCTTTTTATTCATCTTTCGAAGCTTAAGAGAGAAGGCCATATTGTCGTAAACCGTCATGTGCGGATATAGCGCATAATTCTGAAAAACCATCGCTATATCCCGATCCTTCGGCGCCACGTTATTTACAAGGCGATCACCGATATAGAGTTCACCTTCCGTGATTTCCTCTAGTCCTGCAATCATTCGAAGTGTCGTCGACTTGCCGCATCCCGACGGTCCCACCAACACCACAAATTCTTTGTCTGCGATCTCCAAGTTAAAGTCGCTTACCGCAAGCACATCTTTATCGTAGATTTTTTTGATCCCCTTAAGTGTTACTGTTGCCATCGACGCACCCCATCCATTTCTAGATTATCTATTTGAAGTTGGAGCAATTCTTGCTTATATGTGTTTTGATTATCCTCTTGATTACTAGATTATATATTTTTTGATTATCTGCTATCTGCCTCATGATTATCTGTTTGCTAAGTTGCCGTTACCGTTACGCTGAAATCTGTCCGGTTCTTCCTTCTGCCATCTTTCCTTGACATTATGATTCTCTCATACTACTTGCTGAATCTACGTTTTGTCTTCCGCCAACACAATTATTTGACTCTTTGTCGTTAACAAAACAACGATGACGGCCTTGCTACCTCATTGTACTTGTTTTGTTAGACATCTGTGAAGCCAATCTTAACAAAGTAACCGTTTTCCTCTTTTTGCTCGCCAACTAATTGTCTCGTTTAGTTGGACGGCCCCGAACTTCTCTATCCAACTTACTTTAGCATTCAGCTTCATTTTGTTGGCAAAGAATTATCCATCTACTTGCGTCAACTTACATCAGCTCACAATTATCGACATCAACGGTATCAACTTGCATCAACTCGTAATTAACAGCATTCTCGCTATCAACTTATAATTATCGACATCAAAGACATCACTCAATTAACGGCAATCAACTCTCATAAACTCGGTCATCAGCTCATCAGCTGTCATCAACTCGGATCATCAGCTGGGTCAGCTGGTCAGCTGGGTCAGCAACTCATCCTTTTTCGAAAACTTGACACATCTTAATTGACATGCTAAGATGCTAAAGCGTTTTGAAGGATGCTCGTGTGGCGGAATCGGCAGACGCAGCGGACTTAAAATCCGCGGGATCACCATCCTTGCCGGTTCGAGTCCGGCCACGAGCACCAGACGACAATTACCGCGGAGTGGAGCAGCTGGTAGCTTGTCGGGCTCATAACCCGGAGGTCAGAGGTTCGAATCCTCTCTCCGCAACCATATATGAAACCCCTGTGGCTCTAGGCTTACAGGGGTTTTGCTTTCTAAAAGAATCCCATGCTTAATAGAAAAATGTATGATTTTTTGTATGCTTTTCTCAAACAAAATAAAAAGCCCCCGACCGAAGCCGGGGGCATCTTAAAGGAGGTGTATGAAAAGGACTATTCTTTTTGAATTGGAGTTGAAGCTTCTGGTAAGCCTCCTATACTCATTAACATTGAAACAATACCAGCAAGAATTGCAGAGCTGGCCACAACAGGCCAGTTAACTTCTGAAATTAATGCGGCACTGCCAATCACGGATATCCCCGATTGTGCAATAGTTTTTAGCGCTCTTACTAAGGCAGCTTTTAACCAGCTTGTTTCGACGCCCTCAATCTCTGGTAATCCATCAACGCTAGTCAGTAGCGACAAAATCGCCGACAGCACTGAGGCGCTGAGAACTACAAGCCAGTTGACATCGGCTAGTATTGCTGCAGAACCAATGTTCGCCGGTGCTACCTGCGCCATGGTTCTGAAAGCCCTAATAAAGGCAGCTTTTAACCACTCTTTACTAAATATCTTTTTCATTGATGTGTTTCCTTTCTAGCGCTGCAGCGCGATGCTGATGATATAGCCAATGCATCCAGCCACCAGCAGTTTGATAATTTCTGTCATGACAAGTTCCCAACGTTTACCGGCCTTGCCCTCAAGTTCTTTTAACCGGTTATCCATTGTGTTTGTTTTAACCTCTAAAGAGTCGGCGTTGTGCTTCACTTGCTCTTCGATTCTTTCAGTGTTTTCACGTACTTGAGACAACTGAACGGACATCTCTGCAGAAGAGACCGCTAATAACTTAACGCTCTCATTTAGGTTATTAAGATCATCGATCCGTTTATGTGCCTGCTTTGTTGACTCTTCGACAGCTGTCAATCGCTTTTCACGTTCCAAATCCCAATCATAAGCAGTGTTCATCGCACCACCTCCCTATCCATGTGTTTTTCGAATAAAAACCTCCTAGAATGGATCCGGAGGTGATTACGTGTTAATTGATGATTTTATAATTTACTTTTCCGCCGTCCTTGGTCGCGCTGACCGTACTTGCCAAGAGTACGCCAAGGAGATCAGATATTTCGCCTCATGGCTTGAGCCGGACATGCCACAAGACGACGTTCTAAAACTCGCCACGCGCCACGATATCAGGCGCTACGTTGAGTCCTGCTCTACTCTATCCGCTGCCACCAGAGCGCGCAAAATAAGCACCCTACGAACGTTTTACGCGTGGACGGTTGATGCCGGTCATCGTCCAGATAATCCCGTGGCCGGTATGCCGCGGCCTAAAATCACGCGGTCATTGCCCGTTTACTTGTCGCTTGACGACGCCAAGGCGCTTGTGCGCTCTACACGGTCGAGAGGTGATCTGTTTTATCGTCGTCGAAACACTCTAATCATCATTCTGTACATTAACTGCGGTTTAAGGCTCTCAGAGCTTGCCGGCGTCCAGATGCATGATGCCTACGATGACGCGATCCGGATTGTGGGCAAAGGCGGCAAAGAGCGATACGTCTACTTAAACCAATCCTGTCAGCGTGCCTTGCGCTTATGGCTCGGCAAACGTGGTCACGGGTCAGGTTACTTGATCGTCTCCAAGCAAGGACAAGGATTGTCGCCGTCATCGCTTGCGTCTGTGGTCAAGATAGAGCTTGCCAAAGTTGGGCTAGGCCACTTGTCCACACATAAGCTAAGACACACGGCAGCGACATTGCTGTATCGCTACGGTCACGTAGACATCCGGATTTTGCAGTCCATCCTCGGTCACGCATCCATCGCAACAACGGAAATTTACACACATGTCGTGAGCGATCAGGTCATTGCGGCGATGGAGAGTCACCCGATGGCAGACTTTTAGCGATTGCTAGTTTGTTGTGGCAAGGCGACTCGGCAAGCACGCTGCAAGATTTAATCAACACGGGCTACATGGCACTTCCTAATACTGTTGTCCGCTCGGTTAGGATTCAAAGAGGGCCTGACGGCTATGGCGCGACAGTTTATAAGTCGAATAATCTCTACGGTGCAGTCCTTGTTTTTAACTACTCATCCACGTTCGGCGCGGAGCTCTGGCAGCTACGTACGGGCGCGTGGTCTGTTATTAAAATATGCTAGTTTGCTTTGGGAAGGAACTGGAACTCAAACAGTTTTTGATGTTATCGTTGCCAATTACTCAAGCTTACCTAACAACTGCATGCGTCAAGTTTTGGTTAAATCCGGATCAGGAACCATACACGGCACAGTTGTTTTTAAGGCTAGTAACACGCACGGCAAAGTGATTATGTTGTCGTTTTTGGACACCAACCTCGTTGTCTATCAATTGCGAAACGGCACGTGGACTGAAAGTATCAAGTAATGCTAGTTTGCTTGATTTTAGCACCAACATTTCAGACGCTTATGCATGGGCGGCAGCAGAGCCGAAGAGGTTGAAAACAGGCATCACAACGTCATCAACAACCAACATTCCGGGCGGTAATTTTCAATATGCTTCGGCAGTATGCCTATATAGATACGGTCTCGCTCGTGTAGTTCTTATTTCGACTGACGGTAAAATTGCGATCGGCGTGCAAGCCAGCAGCGCGTGGTTCCCGTGGGTGATCCACGGATGAATACAATTTAATAATCGCTCCAACCCGTCCAGTTTCCGCTTGCTGGTTTAAAGTTTTTCTTCGTTGGCCCTGTTGTTAAAGTTGGAACAACCTCAACAAGAATTTCTCCGCCTCGGCAGTAAAATTTGACAAAGCCGTAGTTGTATCCAGAGGACGGCAGATCAGGATTAGTGCCCACGCGAGACCACGAAAAACCGTTCCGCCCGACGGCTAAAGTCACAAGCTGAGGCAATAGCGGATCAGTCGTGTTAATGTAGATCGCTGGCAGCAAACTAGCATTTGCTTCAAGCTGGTTTACAGCAGTTTCAATAGCGGTTAAGTTGGCATTATTATCAGTAAAAAACCCCTCTGCCGAATCTCCAGCACCGGGAGGGGTCCACTTTTTCAAACTTATAGGCATACGTTACCCCTCCTTAAAAATAGCGCGCCACGTTTTTTGACCTACAATGCCATCGCCATCAAGACTCTGACTTATTTGGTACTTCTTTAGCGCGTCATCTGTTTCCTTGCCAAATTTTCTGTCTATGCTGATCTTGTAACCACGAGCATATAAAAAGGCCTGCAAGCCCCCAACGAGCTCACCTTCCGATCCAATCTTGAGGTGATGTTTAGCAATCCACGCTGTCAGCGCGTCCGTTACAAGTGCTGGCGTAGGTGTAGACGCAACCCCCTGCACTTTTGATGTGTATTTAAGACTGATCCAGCCCTTACCCTCGGTATAACCCCAGCCATCGGATTCTTTAGTTATCTTGACAACGTCGTTTAGACCGAGCTTCTCTTTTGTCTTTTCTCCGTTCGGTGTTTTCCTTATGTTTAAGTCCGTTACTGTAACTTTTGCAAAGTAAGGTTCCACTTTTGCACCTCCTGAACTAACTGGCATTGAAGCTGAAATGCCGGGGATCGGAGCGCCCGACTTGAGCATGGCGTTAACGTCTCTTGAAATTTTTGGGAAAAGGGCTCCTAAAGTAGGACCCGGGCACGGAGTGGCGGCATACCATGAGTGTTTTTGCAGAACCCCTTCTTTCGTTCCTGTGTAGGTGCAATCCTTGATCCCGTTCCGTCTGCATATATCAACAATCAGATAAATAAGAGCCTTGTAAGAGGCGTCCGAGATAGGCCAAGGATGTTCCGCAATACTGTTCGATACTTCGATTGTTACGGCTTGTTCGTCACACCAGATAGATGATGTAGTCCACGCTCGTTTGTCTTCCGGTACTGACAGCCCTATGCTGCCGTCATAACCAATGCAATATTGAGAACTTCCGTATCGCGAACCTCTTGCGAAAAAATCCACACAGTTTTTAGCTGTCCATCGCGCAGCCATGTGATGGATGGCAATCTTCGAGATTTTGCCTTTTCGTGGCGAGTACCATTTGGCGAGCCTAGAATATGTAACGAGGGAACTATTACTCATAGGAGCCCCAATTCTTTCAGCTCTTCTGGATCTGCCCCGCTGAACTCTAATAGGGTTTCTTTCGTCACTTCCAAGTCTTCGCCTGTAGATTCTCGGACTTCTTTTCTAAACTTTTTTAATTCTTCTTTGTCTGGCATGTGATTTGCCTCCTTTCTGGGCATAAAAAAACCGGCTCTCGCCGGTCTGGTCTTGGATTGGTTCAGATAGTTTTATAAGTAGGCTTTAGTGCCGTTCTTGCGGACAACGTAAGGTCCGCCGCTCTGGTCAATGCCAAGCGTTCCGTTTGTATTGGTCAAATACATCTCACCTGTTTCATTGTCCATAGAAAATTCTGACTGATCAAATGTAACAGGATCGATAATAGTTATGCTTACTTGATCTCGCCATACTTTTAGTAATGAGTTTTTAGCCCACAAACTCACGGCAGGATAATCGGGCGAAATCTGATAAACAGATACGCCGCACTCTTTTCCATAAAGCCCTAAATCAACAACGTTTCCAAGATTGCTTCCATCGGCTCTGATGTAAAAAGATGGAGCATAGATCGGTGGATCGCCCGGAGCAGCTAAGTTTACATAAAATAAAATGCCCTCATCCATAACGTCAGGGTCTTCAGGGTTTGGCATTGTTCCTATTTTTGCAAACGAATTTGCGTTTTCCATGTTTGTAAGAGCGCCGGCGACAAACTTAACTTCGCCGTCGATGAGCATGACGCCGCCAATTAATTTGCCGTTTTTGTCAACCACTTTCAACGGGCTGCTAGGAGATATAAACAAATTAGAATCAACACCTTCCATGAAAATTTCTGATGGCGAATCTAGTCTGATGTACATCTTGCTGTCGATGGACTCGATGACTCCAGCCTCAACTTGATCGCCCCTGATCTTGGACGTATAAAGTCCTTGAGCATTAAGAAACGACACTCTGCCCGTCAACGTGTCCGGCCCAACAATAACTTGATCGGCTCTGACTGTCGATGTGTACGTGCCATTGATGTCCATCATCGCAATTCGGTTAGCCATGTTGCTGTCAAAAGCACGCGGTACCGTTCCCGGCGTAGCCATGCTGCATGCCCAGTTAAAGCCGACGGAGCCGGCCTTGATCCACCAGTGTAGGCGCTTAGCATTTTCAGGGACGCTGAAGGCTTTCCAGTAATCACTAAAGCGTTTCAGAATGGAAACGGGTTCAGTGGCAATGCTACCGATTCGTTTGTTTTCGCCGTCGATCCAGCAAAGATTCAGAGTTGCTGTTGTCGCTTGAGGGAGATTGATTGTTACAAGTTGGATAACGATATCGCTATAAAGCGACACGTCAAACATCGTTGCATGCATCTCCTCATAAGGATCCATTCTGTACGTGTTATGTCCGGCGTATGTCAATTCCGTACTTACTTGTCCCATGCTTCCCCCCTCTCTAGTAGTTGTAGGTGATCAAATCGTGCATCGTCTTACCTTGTAATGTATTAAGCATCTGTTGCATCGTTTGACCCTTAAAACGATCCAG
>JAAZKK010000122.1 GCA_012799825.1 Clostridiaceae bacterium
CCCTTTTTCACAATGATATTCGCAGTAGTAAAAGCCTCCTTCTCCGGCATCGATCAGGATTGCCCAATACTCGAACGTTTTATTGATATTAATTTTGGCGGTAGCAATGAGGCGTTCCCACAATACCGTCATCGTATCGGCCGCACCAATCTTCCCGGGCTCGCGCTTCAGGATTGGCTCCGGATAGAAACTCTTTAAGACCTCCGGCGAGGTCACTTCTTCAAATGATTTACCTTCGTCGCCGGGAGAATAATATCGGATGGACATTTCTGCCTTGGGATAAGGAAACTCATAGGTTCCCACAGGAGGTCGGAATTTCCAGACTCTTTCACCTATCTTATTGATAATCCAGTCGCCCGGAACCTCAAGGGCAAACCCCTTTTCTTTCTCTTCGTAGGTGATGATGGCAGGGTCTGTCTGATAATAAGATAGAGACTCTACCGCCTCTTCCGCTTCGCTTGCAAAGGTCACAATGCCGTCCAATCCTTCCGCTTCGACCATGTATTTTATAAAATAGAAGCGCCCTTTCTCTGCATCGATTAAAAATGCGCGGTTGACCTGCGTTCTATTATCCCAGACCATGGAATACGTAACCGCCAGTGCATTCCTGCCCATCATTTTCATCGGATTCTTCTCTATGATTTTATCGTTCTCCGAAACGATGAACATGTTGTTGAGAGTTTCCTCTCGCGTCACCTCCTCGAAAGTATGACCATAGAGATCAGGATTGTCCATGTATGCTAAGTGAATGAAGGCATGATCACGCGGTACATTGTAGTCCTCAGGAGGAGGCAACAGAAAGACCGTCGCATCATCTTCTACGATCTCCATTCGATCCTTCCAGGAGATCGGTAATACGATTTTTAAGCTCAATTCTTTCAATTCCAACAGGAATTTATCGGCAGGCACCGAAGGTTCAGTCAGTTCAGTTGGTTTCGTTGCCGGATCCGTTTGCTCCCCATCCGTCGATACCGTCGTGCCGCCGGACGGCACAGTTTCCGAAGGTTTGGGAGCATTTTGACAGCTGCTCAGCAGAACGCTCAGCAGGATAAGAATTACCAAAATGAGGTGTGTTTTTTTCATATTTATTATCCATTCCTTTCTCTTTACTTAAAGGCACAAAAGGATGTGAATCGTCGACTGTTTGTCTCATGATTCAGTATTTCTCCTCCAAAAAGGAGAGTTGTAAGATAGATACGCAACATATCGTCGCTAAAGAAAAATTAGTGATTCGTCATGCGGAAGCTCTGAACGATTTTTTCCACTTCTGCAAGGAAAGGTTCATACGCTTGATTGTCCTTTTCGGTGTTATATCCGAAGAGATAGAAACCGCCTTCCCCGGCATCGATCAGGATTCTCGTCCACACGAAGGTAGCGGAGTACCCCTGCGCTTGCTGCACTGTATGAAGTATCAGTGCCTGAGCGTTTCCGATCTTTGACAATTCAATCTGCAGATCCGGTAATTTCGTGATGCTTTCCAGAATCGGCGGCCAATTGATTTCCTCAAAGCTGTTCCCGTACTGACCTGGAGGGGTGTATGAGAGGGATAATCCACCCATGAAGTACGGAAAATCGTAGGTACGCATAGGAGGTGTAATTCTCCAGGAATCATCGGCTCTCTTGTAGGCATGCCAGTTTTCCGGATACTCAAAAGCGAAGCCCATGTCTTTGTCTTCAAAGGTGACGGGTCTTGAATCTGTAAGAATCAAAAGGTTCATGGACTCAACCGCACGCTGTGCTTCAACGGCAAAAGTTTTGAGTCCTTCCCAGCCTTCATGTTCGACGGGGAAAGATACTTTGTAGCAGCGTCCTTTCTCATCATCAATAAAATAGCTGCGGTAAATTGTTTCTTTTCCTTCAGAGTCGATGTCGGAATAGGAGAACATCAGCGCATCTTTGCCCATCATTTTTAGAGGACTTTTCTCGATGATTTTTTCGCCCTTGTCCTTTTCAAGGTACAGGATCTTGTCAAGATACTCCTCGCTCGTCATTTTCTCGAAAGAATCTCCATATAACCAGGGGTTATCGAAATAGCAAACGGACAGATTGACCTTCTTTTCCGGCACACCGTAGTCCTGACTGGGAGGGAAAACAAGAAGGCGGTTGAAATCTTCTACAGTTTCCATTTTGTCTTTCCATGAGACCGGAAATTCAAATTTCAACCCGACTTCTTTTGATTCAAAAGAAAATGTTTCTGTTGCCGGCATAGTCGGCAGTGTAGTTTCTTCACTTTCCAGAGGTGCTGTTGTCTTCACAACGTTCGGTATTTCCGATTCAGGTGTAGAGGACAAAGTATCCGGCGGGGTTGTTTTGTTCGTGCATGCAGCGAGACCGATCAAGGTCAATGCCAATACGATCGCGATAAGCCTTTTCATAATTCTTATCTCATACTTTCTCGTTTAAGACAGAAATCCTAATAGAGCCAAGATTAGAAGGAATCCTGTTGCAACGGTTGTTCGTAAAATAGAAAGAGCTAACTCACCATTTTACGAGCTGATTTTATTCCTGATTATTTCGATTTTCAATATCCCCAACCTCGCTTTTTGACACAATATTTTGGTTATTTTTAGGCAAAAAAACGACAAAAGTGAAAGATTTTTCCACAGTTTTTCCAAAACTAGATGTAAAACAGAAACACCCGAGAATAAGCCGTATAGATCTGGATAATCATCCCATTTCAATAAACATTGCATGGACAATTTTTCGATTAATTTTGGGATACTGTTCATCCAAAGTGTTTCGTGCGGTCACTTTTTCTCATAAACTTCAAAAACTGTTTACCTTGATGCACTGCATGGACACTAACTCTAACAAACTTTAATAATTGACCACCTAGGCACCTCGAGAGGTCAATATTTCTCACAAACTATTAAAACTGTCCACCTAGGTCCCTTTTGTGGATAGTGAACTACGCTAGGCTGCTTTTAATAATCAGGAATGCTGCATACAATACATCCCTGATGCCTTCCAAAACAACAACTGGTCGCCTTTACTGGTACACTGCAATCCCTTAATCCAAGCTGCCACTTTGGAAAATGGCGGGGAAAGAGGGCTTTGCCCATTTACATTGAATAATAACTTATAGTTTAGAGAACAAATCGCAAGCCCGGAGCCGCTGACAGAACGTCGTAAGTAACAGGTCGTGTAACGTATTTGTAGGTGTAGAAAAAAAAGAGATTCCATCCAAATCTGCTAAAGTAAAAAAATAGCAAAGCTTTAACAGGAAACAAAGGAGGAATCTCATGGACATGATACAGGAAAGG
>JAAZKK010000009.1 GCA_012799825.1 Clostridiaceae bacterium
ATTTCAGCTATGATCGATGAGTTGCCGGACATATTTATCGCTTTGAGTGTTCGCTTCAGTTAAGATAGCAGATGCACAAATAGACCGGAGCGCAGTTTCGGTTCAAACCACGTCGATTTCGGAGGCATGATCATTCCTGCGTCCGCGATATCAAAAAGGTCTTCGATCGTCGGGGGACACATCGCAAATGCGACACCGCCTTCCTCATCGACACGGCGCTTCAGCTCGTCGAGCCCGCGTATGCCGCCCACAAAGTCGATGCGCGGATTGGTGCGCGGATCATCGATACCAAGAAGCGGCGCCAATACACGATCTTGCAACACCGAAACATCGAGGCGGCGGACAAGGTCGAGTCCATCAAACAGTGTTGAGGGAGATGCGACGCTATACCAGTCGCCGTCAAGATACATGCACATCACGCCCTTTTGATGCGGACGAAAGGCCTGAGAAATCTTTTCGACATCGAATAGCGTCGAGAGCTTCTCAAGAAAAACGTCCGGCGTCATCCCGTTGAGATCCGAGACGATCCTGTTGTAATCCATGATGTAGAGATCTTCATCCGGAAAGATGACCGCCATAAAGTAGTTGAACTCGGCATCTTTCGGCGCATCCGGAAATGCTTCGCGGCGTTTTAACGCCACATTGACGGAAGACGCGGAACGATGATGTCCGTCCGCGATGTAGAGCGCGCCCACACCGCTGAATAGAAATTGAAGTTTGTCGATATCATCTTGATCGTCGATCACCCATACGATGTGCGTGACATCGTCCTCTGTCTTGAAATCGACAAAAGGATCATTGTACTTAATGAAATCGTTGATCACACGTCGAATGTCCTCATCGTGGCGGTACGTAAGGAAAATGGGAGCCGTATGGGCATTACAAGTGTCAAAATGACGTGTGCGGTCGACTTCTTTTTCTTTGCGTGTAAACTCGTGTTTTTTGATCGCGTTGGAGAGGTATTCATCGACGGAAACGGTCGCAACTAAACCTGTCTGCACTCGCCCTTTCATAATCTGACGATAGATGTAAAAATACGGCGTTTCATCCTGCGCCATAATACCTTCATCGATCATCTCATACAAACGCTGGCAACCGCGTTCGTAGACGGCGTCGTCATAATCGTCGACGCTGTCGGGGAAATCAATTTCCGCTCGAACGACATGAAGGAAGCTTTCCGGATTGCCTTCGGCCATGGCTTTTGCTTCTTCGCGATTCATTACGTCATAAGGGAGTGAAGCTATAGTCTCAGCGTGTCCCGGTTCGGGTCTTACTGCTTTGAAAGGTCTTACGATCGCCATTAAAATTTCTCCTTGATGATGTCGACGATCTCATCGCCGATGCGTTCCTGTGCCTCTTTCGTCGCAGCGCCGATGTGCGGTGTCATAGAGATCCGTTCACATTCCGCGATGCGATCGTTGTCAAACGGCTCATTCACGAAAACATCAAGTGCCGCGCCGGCGACTTTGCCGGAACGGATGGCGTCGACGAGCGCATCTTCATCAATCACTCCGCCGCGAGCGCAGTTGATAATGTAGACGCCGTCTTTCATTTGTTCGATCTCCTTTTCGCCGATCATGGGCTTGCCGCCGGCAAAAGGCACGTGGATCGAGATAAAGTCGGATTCCTCCAGAAGACAAGCCTTATCGACTTGCCTGCAAGTATCAGTGTCGATGCCGTGATCGTGAGTGGCGATGAATTCAACATTCATTCCCAAGGCAATACACTTCTGAGCAAGCAGTTTCGCGATGCGTCCGAAGCCGACCAAACCAAGAGTTTTCCCCGCAAGTTCTATGCCCGAATACTGTTTCTTAAGCCATTTGCCTTGGCGCATGGTGATATTGGCTTCGCCGATGTGGCGAGCAAGGCACAACATATGGCCTAAAGCGAGCTCCGCCACCGCATTGCTGGAAGCACAGGGAGTATTGCAAACTTCAATGCCCTTGCCAACAGCGTAATCAACATCGATATTATCGACACCGACGCCGCCGCGAATAATTAATTTGAGATTGCCTTCCGCCCCCGCGTCAATTTCCGGAGTGCGCAGTTTCGTCGCGCTGCGAACAATGACGCAGTCCACTTCCGCAAGACGCGCCAGCAGGGCATCGCCTTGATATTTTTGAGTATCGACCTCATGGCCGAGATCCTTGAGTTCCTGTGCCGCCTTTTCGGCAATTCCGTCGTTTGCTAAGATCAATGCCATTTTGTCGCCTCCAACCCGAGAATCTCTTCGATGTGCCCAAGCAATTCAACCAACGATGCTTCTTTCCTCTCACCCATGGTCGCAATGCGGAATGTTTTATCTTTGAACGGACCGTATCCGTTGCCGATGCGGAAACCGCGGTCCAACAATTCTTTATTCAGCATCTTGAAATCAAAGTCAAGGGTGTTGTTGATACAGGTGACTGTATCGGAACGGAATCCTTCGGCGGCAAATAGCGAGAAATGCCTTCCCGCCCATTCACGCGTTATTTCCGCGAGGCGATGGTGGCGCTCAAAGCGGTTGTCAAGCCCCTCTTCAAAGATGCGGTCAAGTTGAAAATCAAACGCATACATATGAGAAAGCGACGGTGTCGACGGGTACTGGAAATCCTTCTTCACACGATTGTAGAGCCGAACAAGATCGAGGTAGTAGCCGCGATGTTTGACCTGCTTCGCCGCTTCGATCGCACGTTCCGAAACAGAACAGAGGCTCAAACCGGGCGGCAACGCAAAACACTTTTGTGTCGATGCGATGCAGACATCGATACCCCAAAGATCGACCTCAATCTTGGAACCGGCAAGCGACGATACCGTATCCACAAGAAACAACACGTCATCGTACTTCCTGATGACGTCGCCGATCGCGGCACAGTCGTTCATGACGCCCGTACTCGTTTCATTGTGCGTCACCGTGACCACGTCGTATTTGCCCGTTTTTAAGGCGTCATCGACCATTTCAGGTGTGGTCGGTTGACCAGGCTCCGACTTAAAAACATCAGCAGGCACATTGTTGTTTTCTGCAAGCTGATACCAACGGTCGCCAAAAGCGCCCACCGAGAAAACGGCCGCCCGCTTGCGTGTACAACAACGAATTGCCGCTTCCATCAGCCCAGTGCCGGACGACGTCGAGAGAAGAATCGTATTCTCTGTGTACATCAACTTCTGCAGTTTTTCTGAAATACCCTTTTGAAGTTCCGTCGCTTCGGCCGTGCGGTGTCCAATCATGGGAGTCGCCATCTTTTCGAGGACCTCGGGCGCAACATCTGTCGGACCCGGAATAAACAATTGTTTGTACATACTGCCTCCTAAATCGTACAATATCTTAGCTTTTTTATTGCCTTTGTCATCATAACATATCCTATGACGTCAATAGCGCGTGGAATCATGCGAAACCGGCAACAACACCGACGTCAAGCATGAATATCGCCAAAAAACGCGTTGGGATACGAGGTGCTTTCGTTTGTATCATTTAAGATGAGTAGCGCTCCGGCTCACTAGCCTGTGCTGTCGCGCCAAGCGACGCGACTTCCGCTAAGTTCGATGGTCACGAGCAACTGATCATCGATGGCGAGCCGGAGCATTGGCACATGTGAAATGACGCCGATCATGCGCTGATTTTCAGTTAGCGCGCGGAGGACGGTCATCGCGTCCTGAAGGGAATCCTCATCGAGTCCGCCGAAGCCCTCATCGATAAAGAGCGCGTCGATTTCGACCCCGCCTGCATGAGCGGAGACAACATCCGACAACCCCAGCGCCATCGCGAGAGCAGCTTGGAATTTCTCTCCGCCCGAAAGGGAAGCAACGGGTCGGATGCGCGCCGTCCAAAGATCCTCAACAGACAGATCAAGGCCTGTTCGTCCGAGGCGCGTCGTTTCTTCAGCGCGACAAAGCTGGTACCGCCCCTGTGACATTGTTTCGAGAAGTATATTCGCTTGCCGTATCATTTTTGAGAAAAACCACGTCTGAATGTAGGCTTCAAAACTGATTTTGTCGGCTCCGGCGCGTGTACCTGACGCGATCTCCGACAGCTCTTTTAGAGATGCCATCTGCTGAGATGTTTGTTTAACGAGCTTGAAATCCTGCTCAATATTATCCAATGCGTTTTGGCGGACATCGACTTGAGCTGCCCGTTCGCGGCGTTCTTTCTCTAAACTGTGGACGCGCTCCTCGTGCTTCGTCTCCGCGGCACGCATATCGTCAACGTTTTGGCGCGAAAGGTCTTTCGTATCCTTTTTAAGGCGCTCGACATCGCGCGCATTTGCATCACGCTCCGCTTTTTCAGCTTCAATCGTCTTCTCAAGCTCTGCGTGCGCTTCCTCCGAGAGCAAATGTTGCTCATAGATCGTTTCATCCTCGAATTGAGCCTTTTTCAAGGCCTCTTGGAAAAGCGTTTCGTTCTTAGCTTTCTCTTCATCAAGTTTATGACACTGCTCTTCGCGAAGCGCGACCGTTCGGCGCGCGATGGCCTCTGCCTCGGACGCTTTTTTCACACCGTCTTCCGCGGCCTTTTTCGCCTCGTTCATATTGCGCAACGTCACTTCCGCCTCTTTCAGCTGCCTTGCAAGCGTGTCGTCATCGTCTTCTGAAAAATCTTTGGAAGCGACCTCGATTTTTGTCGCAAGCGCGATGCTCCGCTCTCGCTCATCCGTGAGATGCTGTCTTTTCTGTTCCTGCTTCTCTTTGAGAGAGGCGATTTTTTTCTTTGACTCAAGAATCGTTTTTTCGAGCCCCTTGCTTTCATCCAGCTTGGCACGCAAAGCATCACGCGTTTTTTCTTTATCTGACAACTCTGCGACAAGACATTCAGAAAAGTGCACTAATCTGCCCTGAAGCAGTTCATGTTTTTTTGATAGCAATGCAAAAGTCGAGTCCGTGAAAAGACGATCTTCCTGGAACAACACATGATCTACTGCGACATCTTCTTCAGAAATAGATGCATCTTTAGTTCGAATCTCTTCTGCAGGTATAGGATAATCACCGATAACTTCGCCGAATCGTATTTCGATGTGGCGGAGCGCTTCTGAAATACTTTCGCGCACACCGCGCATGTCAGCGCTTGTTTTTTCTGCCTTTCGGCGAGCGTTCTCCGCCGAGCGACGACGTTTTTCGACCTCTTCTCGATCCGGCGCATTAGGAGAAAGGCAGGCGATTTGAGGATGGTGCGTCGAACCGCATACGGGACAGGGTTTGCCCTCAGCAAGACTTTGCGCCAGCAAACCGGCCTGCTCGCGCATCATCCGGTCGGCCGCTTCGTCGGCCTCATTCTCTTTTTGCCGCCAAAGACGGTTTTCTTCCTCAAACTGCAGGCGAGTTTCGTCAAGTTTACGAAGCCGGTCATGTTGTTGATCCAATTCATCAGTCAGACCGCCTGTGCGATCCATGCCCATCTTTAATGCGGCAACGCGCTGATCCGCCTCAAACGACGCCTGATCAACGCCCGCGAAAGCGGCCATTTTCTCTTCACTCGAAGCGACCGTTGTTTCTAAAGATTGTATCGAAGCTAGACGCTGATCCCATGCTTTCTGTAAAGACATGATGGTGTCTGCAAGCTTCCGCTTTTCTCGAACAAGGGGCGCAATGGCTCTGCGCGCTTCCCGTTCTTTCAAAAGCTTATCGTAACGGCGATCGAGCGCCTCCCGATCCGGCTCACGTTTCAGGCAAAGCTCGTGCTTCTCTTTTGCGTGAAGGTGTTCTTGCTCCGCTTGATTTAAATCTTTTTTCGCAGCATCCAAGCTGTGTCGAGCGTCGTCAAGGTCACGAAGGACACGGCGACGCAACTCAGCGATCGGATTGACGATCGTTCGGGCGCGCACATCGGCTTCATGGAGCGCCAACTTTTCCTCAAAAAGAGGCAGCGTGCGATTCAACTCGATTTCTCGGTTGCGCGCGGCATCGTACTGATCGAGCAGGTCGTTCTCACGCTCGATGCGGTCGATTGCGCGCTTCGTTTCGCTTAAGCGATTTTGTGCCATGCTGAGCGACGCTTCCAGTTCATCAAGTGTTTTTTTATCCTGTGACACGGAGCGTCTTAATTCGGGAAGCAAGTGATCAAGATCCCAGACTGAGCCGCTGCTTAAGGCATCCGTACAGCGCTCTTTAATCGACGCTTCCTCCGGATCATCTTCTAGGAACGCAAAGCGCGAAAACAGCATTTTTAAACGATCCTGCTCATTCTGAGAGCGATCGCGCGCCTTGTTGAATTCGCGTTTGAAAAAGTTTTCCATCTCGCGATAAATATCTGTGGCAAATAGCTTTCGGTAAATTTGGACGCGTTCACTGCTCGGCGCGCTGATCAGATCATAGAACGCGCCTTGGGCGATCATGACGACTTGGCGGAATTGATGTTTATCGAGACCGATTAATTCTTCGACCGCCTGATCTGCATCGACCTTTTTATCAATGACGCGGCCGTCAGGATAACGAAGTTCGACTGCCGCGGTTTGACGTGTCGTCCCGTCGCCTCGTTTTT
This sequence comes from Clostridiaceae bacterium, assembly GCA_012799825.1. Lineage (GTDB taxonomy): Bacteria > Bacillota > Clostridia > Saccharofermentanales > DTU023 > UBA4923. The sequence goes on from JAAZKK010000009.1 coordinate 6,452, forward strand.
TAGGACGTTCGTAAGAGGGATTTCTCCTTATCGTGTACCGTTCGCCACGAAGCTGAAACGTCAATTCGACATAGGTTTCGTCCTCCGGCGAGGCAAAATCGCTCCGGAGCGTGTTGTTGCCGCGCGCGGCGCCGCTCGCGTCGTCATAGAGGGCGAACATCATGGCGTCAAAGAGAAGTGTTTTTCCGGAACCGGTCGGGCCTGAAATCAAAAACAACCGCTCATGCACGTGATCGAAGGAAATTTCGACTCGGTCGGCATAAGAACCAAATGCGCTGAGGACAAGTTTAACCGGCTTCATCGCGCACCTCCTCCGGGCGTTCCGTCATCGCTACGCTCGTAGGACAGATCCCGAAACGTCCGCTCCGACTCACGTCGATGTGTCAAAGACGAGATGTTCGCATTGCCGGATATCGAATCGTCCGAAATGCCCTCTGCAAACGTCACTAACGTCACTGCCGTATCGCCATCCACTTCATCCGAGTCTCCAATATCGTTCTCGAGCGAAACGGACGCGGAATCAATATTGACGTCGTACGCGTCGGAGGCGGACTTAGCGGCGTCGGCAACGATTCTCTGTTCAAGTTCTGAAAGCGGTCGCCCGGTCTGCAGTTCAAAAAAACGTGCAAATAAAGCGGCAGGATCAAGTTTACCCAGATCATCGCTGTCCACCAGAGCATCTCTATGATCCGTTTCGTCTCGCACGCGCTCGAAAATAAGGCGCATGATGTTGGGATAGTAAACTTTGAGTCGGTTCATCGGATCGGCAACGGGGCCGCGGTCTGTCAATGTCACTTCAAGGTAATCTTCGCGCGACGGATCACTGCGTCGCTCCAATGCTTTCCCGTCAGAAAGCAGCTCGTCAAGCGTCCCGCGGATGCGGCGCATCGCGTGAAGATAGGCGAGCGATTCCTGCCGCACAACAGGCGAACCATCCAAACCGATTTCAACGACGAGCGCACCTTTTTCCTGTCCGATCTCCGAAAACGAATAGGCGAGCGGAGAACCCGCATACCATACACATTCTGTCAAACTCTGTGAGCCGTGCAGATGGCCCAATGCTACGTAATCAAATGCTGAAAAAAGCGAGACATCCACCTGATCGGTTGTGCCCACTTGCAGCGTTTCGGAATCAGAGCGTATGACAGCGGCACCGCTTCGGGTCACGAACTGATGTGCAACGAGCACGTGACGCGTCGACGCGTTCTTGCCGGCAGAACAAAAAACACGTCGCGACGCCCCCTCATTTGTCGAGTGCGCAATCTCCTTTATGCTCGCATCGACCACACAAACTGCATCACCCAAAGTCGAAGTCGACGCGCTCTTGCCGACGGAGCGCAATACACAGCGCACTGCGTCCTCCGTAGAAAGGATTTCCTCTTCCGGAAAAAATCGGCGGACGTGCATCGGACGGATAAAGGGAAGAAGATAAAAGACGACATCGCCATGTTCATCGGAAAGGATGACCTCATCAAGCGCGCCATCAAAAACACCCGCGATGTGAATGCCCTCTTTTCTAAAAAAAGCGTCGCCAAAGGACAGGCGTTCGCCGGAGTCATGGTTGCCGGCGATGATCAGAACCGTCACATCGAGTGCCGACAATGCCAGCAAAAATGCCTCAAAAAGATTGATCGCTTCGACAGACGGGATGGGTTTATCGTAGACATCGCCTGCTATGATGACAACATCGGGGCGTTCACGACGACAAAGATCGATCGCAGAGTCCAGCATAACGCGCTGATCTTCCATCATGGAAACTTCATGTGCTCGTTTTCCCAGATGAAGGTCGGCTAGATGAATCAACTTCACGGCGTCTCCTTTCCTTTCTCTTGATCAGTGTCCGACATACCAAATGTCGATGCGGGTTCATCACCATATTCTGTAAAACCCGTGCCGGTCAATCCCGATACTATTTTTTTAAAGCGTTCAGACGTCGCGTCCAAGAGCGTTTTGGAATCCCCGGACTTTAAAAAGGTCATGGACTTCTCTTTTTTTACATTATCAAGAAAGCGACGGAGTAAAGGCAACTCCTTATAGGCCTGTTCGTGGCCTAAGACGTACTGTTCCATCAACTTGTCGCGCCCTTTTTCTGTCATGCGGACGCCTTCATACTCCGGATAAAAAACGTACGCTTTGCCCTCTCGCTCAAGCCGGTCGATTTTCCTAAGCGTATCATTGTATCGCAGATAACGCGTCATGAGCGCTTCTTTTTGAACAGGATGTTGACTCAAAAAATGATCGATGAGTGCCAAACGCACCGGCGGTTCTTGGCGAAAGCCGCGCGGTCGGGTCAAAACAATCACGAATCGGTCGTAACCGTCCTTTTCCGCGATACCGAGGGGAATCGCTTCGCCGACGCCACCGTCAACATACGTTTTGCCGTCAATTACTGTGTCCGGCATCAGATAAGGCACTGTGGACGACGCACGCGCCCGAATCGTCAGATCGTCGATCGTCACGTAGTCGTGCTTATGCCAGTACACCATGCCCCCCTCATTCTTCAAAAAAGCGCCGATCACACATTCGGCGTTATTGCGCAAAAATGTATCAAAATCGAGAGGAATGACGCCGTCTGCAAGCGACGACTCCGAATAAAGATACTCCGCGTTGAAGAAGCCTTGCCCTCGCAACCACGTGCGAATATCGCCGAACGAAGGATCTTCTGCTAAATCCGTAAAAGATAATCGCGCACGCAACATATCGCGTGAGACGTAGTTGATCGCATGGGAAGAACCGGCCGAAATACCAGCCACATAGTCAAAATAGAGTTGCTGTTCAAGCAGCATCGTCACAAAGCCGGCCGTATAACTGGCTCGCATCCCGCCACCTTCAAATATAAGCGCCACATGGTGAATGTTGCTCCGAAGATTTTCTCCTTTTGTCATGCTATCACCACCCAGTTTCCGCTTCGTCTGATATTGGACATCTCACCGCGAACAGCGTGTTGCTCCTTGCGGCAAAACTATAGGCTGTCTCTGCATTTACTGCATACTGATTTGCTTCCATTTATTGGCGTATCGGCTTGTATATTATCATATCATCCTCGCTAGAGGCATACTTCTTACCTTCGTAGCATTGTGCTAAAATGCAAGCAACTGTATTTAGGAGCATTTCGCACATTAATTATGAAACGAACAAATTACTGCGGTCTTTTTTCTGAAAAAGATGTAGGTGTCGAAGCCTGCGCATGTGGCTGGGTGGAAACAAAGCGCGATATGGGCGGCGTGATCTTCATCGATCTTGTCGACCGAGAAGGAACCCTTCAGGTCGTTTTCAACCCGATGTTAACCGACGAGGCGACGTTTGAACTTGCTGAGCGTGTCCGAAATCAATCGGTGCTTTTGGCGCGCGGTCTAATCGCGTTGCGCGATGTGGAAACCATCAACCCGAAAATCGCAACCGGCACCGTTGAGCTTCGCGTGCGAGAAGCTGAATTGCTGTCCCCTTGCGATGACCTGCCCTTTAATCCGGCAGACGCCGATGACGTCAACGAGGAACTGCGTCTCCGCTATCGGTTCTTAGATCTCAGGCGACCGACCCTGCGAAACAATCTTCGTTTCCGACACCGTGTCGTCAGCTCGATTAGACGATTCATGGATGAACATGGCTTTGTCGATGTCGAGACGCCGATGCTGACAAAAAGCACGCCGGAAGGCGCGCGAGACTATCTTGTTCCAAGTCGAATCCACCCCGGCTCATTCTATGCGTTGCCGCAATCTCCCCAGATTTTCAAGCAACTCCTGATGGTCTCCGGTTTTGATCGCTATTACCAGATTGCGCGCTGCTTCCGCGATGAAGATCTTCGCGCCGATCGCCAACCTGAATTTACCCAGCTTGACCTTGAGATGTCTTTCGTCGAACAAGAAGACGTGCTTGTACTGCTGGAAGAATTTTTCTGTCACCTGATACGCGATGTGATGGACATTGAGCTTATACGTCCGTTTCGCCGTCTCACTTGGCAAGAAGCGATGGATACGTACGGATCGGACAAGCCCGATCTTCGCTTCGCGCTTCCCATTGTCGACATCACGTCCTACGCGGCGACCTCCACCTTCACCGTTTTTAAGAAAGCCGTAGAAAAGGGCGGCGTCGTGCGCGCGATCACCGTTCCCGGAAAATCTGACTTCACACGCGCGACGATCGAACAGCTGACCGACTTTGCGATTTCACAAGGCGCCGGCGGCATGGCTTGGATCGCTTGGCGTCCGGATGGAGAAGTGTATTCCATCTTGTCAAAGTTCATCTCAAAAGAGGACATGGACGTACTTTTGCGCCTCGTCGACGCCAACCCGGGCGACTTCGTTCTTTTCTCAGCGGACGAACTCTCCGTGTCGCACCGCGTTACCGGTGCTCTGCGTCTGCTGATCGGCGACATGCTCGAGCTCCGCGATCCCGCTAAATTCGCTTTCTGCATGATCACCGATTTCCCGATGTTTGAATATCGCGAAGAGGACCGCCGTTGGGTCGCACAACATCACCCCTTCACGATGCCTTTAGAAGAAGATTTTCCTTATCTGCTTTCCGATCCGGCGCGCGTGCGCTCACAGGCGTACGACGTCGTCTTAAACGGCACGGAACTTGGATCGGGTAGCATTCGTATCCATCGAAGCGATATACAAAGAAAAGTCTTTGAGGCGTTGGGACTGGAAGAAGACGAAATCAACAGCCGTTTCGGTTTCCTTTTGAACGCATTCCGTTACGGCGCGCCGCCGCACGGAGGTTTTGCGTTCGGACTCGACCGCCTGGTCATGCTGCTCGCAGGAGAAGACTCCCTGCGTGACGTCATCGCATTCCCGAAAATACGCGACGCGTCTTGCCTTTTGACCGAAGCGCCATCCCCCGTAGATCCTGCACAGCTTTCCGTCCTCGGCATTCAGCTTGTAAAAGGAAGCGATGCAGCGGAAGCGCAAGAAAAGGCGTCGAAGACACCAAAGCGCAAAACACCGATTGTTAACCTTCCAGAGCTGGAGGCGCAAACTCGTCTATCGCTCACGGAAGATGAGGAACGGCTCATTCACAAACGCCTTAACTATCTCATCGACCTTGCCGAAAACATGCAAAAGGTCGATACAGAAGGCGTACCGATGACGATTTCACCTTCCGATGAAAAGGACGTCTTCATGAAGCCGGACGGGACGCCAGGCGCAACACGCGACCAGCTGCTTTCTAATACTGCAGAGACACGCGACGGTTTTATCGTCGTTCCTCCGGTTGTAGAATGAGAGGCGTTCCATGACGATAACCGATATGACAATAAAGGAAATGGCAACAGCTCTTCGGAAAGGCGACCTTTCTACTTCTGAAATCACCCGCGCTTTCCTTCAAAACATAGAGAAATTGGAGCCGACCGTCGGCTCTTACATCACTGTAACCGAAGACAATGCGCTCGCAATGGCAAAAAAAGCTGACCGGCGTTTGAAAGAAGGCGACGACCCCGGTTTACTTGCCGGCATTCCCGCCGCCTTAAAAGACAACATCGCGACGGCAGGCATTCGCACCACCAACGCCTCGCGCATGCTGGAACACTTTGTTCCGGCTTATGATGCATATGCAGTGACGCTTTTACGAGGAAGTGGAGCCGTTTTTCTCGGCAAAACGAATATGGATGAGTTTGCCATGGGCGATTCGTCCGAAGCCTCCGCGTTTCATGCCACCCATAATCCTTACGATACGACACGTGTGCCGGGCGGAAGCTCGGGCGGCTCCGCGGCGGCAGTGGCCGCAGGCGAAGCGGTGTACGCGCTGGGCACGGACACAGGCGGATCGATTTGCCAGCCGGCCGCGTATTGCGGTCTTGTCGGCATGCGCCCGACTTATGGTTTAGTATCGCGCCGCGGCGTTACGGCGTACGCATCATCCTTCGATCAGACCGGACCCATGACAAGAACTGTCCGCGATAACGCTGCGGTGTTGGACGCGATTGCCGTCCGCGATCCGAAAGACGGCATGGCCGCTCGGTTCGCTCCCATACCTGAAGGCGGTTATGTCGGTGCGATTGAAGACACCTTCGGAAACCCGGTCATCGGCTATGTCGAGGAATTTTCAAACGGACTGAACCCCGCCGTGCGCGACGCCATAGAACGCGCGCTTCAATTCTATTCGTCGGCGGGGGCTCGCGTGGTGCCGCTGTCATTCCCTCATTTACAGGAGGCGCTTGCGGCGTACTATCTTTTGACAAGCGCCGAAGGATACTCCGCGATCAACCGCTACGACGGCATCCATTACGGCTATCGCTCAGCAGACGCCGAGACTGTCGATGACATCTACATCCGCTCTCGTTCCGACGCGCTCGGTCTAGAAGTGAAGTCCCGTGTTTTGCTCGGAAGCTATCTTCTTTCCAAAGAAAACTATGACACTTATTATGAGAAAGCGGCGCGCATCCGAACGTTGGTGATTCAAACGTTCAATACGCTGTTCAATGCGTGCGATGCCATTCTGGCGCCCGTGACGATTGGGCCGGCACCGCTTCTCGGCGCGCGCGGCGACGAATCGCTCAACGGGCAGTATTCTTCGGACCGTTTCACCGTGCTGGCGCCGCTTGCAGGACTTCCTGCGCTGGCTTTTCCGTGCGGACTTACAGAAGAAGGACTCCCGCTCGGACTGCAATTGATAGGTCCGCGATTTTCGGAGGGGCGTCTTTATATGTTGGCAGCAACCTATGAAGACGCGCACGAACGCTTGCCTCGTCCCCGTATTTTTCACGAACTGAGAAATGGAAAATAGTATGAGTGTCACAGATTACGAAAGTGTTATCGGACTTGAGGTCCATGTCGAACTGAAAACGCCGCAAAAGCTGTTCTGCGGCTGTTCGACAACGTTTGGCGCGCCTCCGAACACGCAGGTCTGTCCCGTTTGCCTAGCAATGCCCGGGACGCTGCCGCTTCTCAACCGCGAATGTGTTGAATTCGCCGTCCGCGCGGGCCTTGCGTTGCACTGCGACATTGCGCCGTTCTCGCGCTTTGATCGCAAGAACTACTTCTACCCCGATCTGCCGAAAGCCTATCAGGTGACACAGAACTTTGCGCCCATCTGCACAGGCGGTTACGTGGACGTCGCGACAGAAGACGGCATGCGGCGGATTAGGATCAATCACATCCACCTAGAAGAAGATGCAGGCAAACTGATCCATCACGAAGATCACTCGTTGGTCGACTGCAACCGCTGTGGCGTGCCGCTCATTGAAATTGTGACCGAGCCCGACATTAGAAGCGGCGAAGAGGCCATTGCGTTTCTTAGAAAACTACGCGCTATCGTGCGATACACGGACGTCTCCGACGGCAAAATGAATGAGGGTTCTCTTCGTTGCGACGTGAACTTGTCAGTCAGGAAAAAAGGCGAGACGCTTTTTGGCCAACGCGTCGAAATGAAGAACATCAACTCCTTTAACTTCGTTGCACGCGCCATCGAAAGCGAATTTAAGCGCCAGGTCACCCTTATAGAAGAAGGCGGCACCATTGTCCAAGAGACGCGCCGCTTCGACGAGAAAACGGGACAAACAAGCGCCCTTCGCAAAAAGGAGAGCGCAGCCGATTACCGCTATTTTCCTGATCCCGATCTGGGAGAAGTGGTCGTTGACAGTGAAATGATCGCGCGCATCCAATCGTCGATGCCCCGCCTTTCCGACGAGCGAAAGGCAATGTACAAGGATGCGTATGACCTTAGCGATTACGAAGCGGAGCGTCTGACAGCCGACAAAGATCTTTCTGATTTCTTCGAGGCGGCCGTAAAAGAGACGGCACATCCGAAAACGCTTGTCAGCTTGATTTTAACCGATTTATCACCGCTTTTCGGCGAAGACGAAACCGAAGCGCCGCTTTCACCCGAGACACTTGGCGCACTCGCCGATCTTCTGGGAAATGATGTCATCAACAGCAATACCGGTCGAAAAGTCCTGAAAGTCTTGCTCGAAAATGATCAAGATCCGGTAGCCTACGTCGAAGATAATCATCTCACGCAGATCAACGATTCCAAGGTGCTTCAGCCCATCGTCGACGACGCCGTCCGTTCAAATCCCCGCGCCGTTAACGATTATCTTCGCGGCAGAACGCCGGCTATGCGCGCACTCATGGGTTATATCATGAAAAAGACGCAAGGTCGCGCCAATCCCATCCTTGCAGAAGACATGTTAAAAGCTGCGATCGCTGAAAAAGACCCGTCTTAGCTAGGGCTCGCTGAACAAATCAGCTATTAGTATTTTGTCATGCCATCGCAGTCAATTTATGCCGTCTTTTTGCGAAAAATCGCATGGAAAAAATGAAGATAAAAAGATCTCTCAGGATCTTTTG
>JAAZKK010000090.1 GCA_012799825.1 Clostridiaceae bacterium
AAAGGATCGCCCATCATGGTAATACAGGAAAAGATGTCATGATTATTATGCAAATCTTGCCTCAACCGTTCCGGCGATGAAGAATAATGTGTTCCGCAAGTGCCATATCCTCCGGGTATGTCATTTTCACATTGTGTAATTCTCCCGGTATCAAGCGGACAGGATAGCCGACAAATCTTAACGCCTCGACATCATCTGTCAGCGATGCCTTTTTACATTGAGCGACTCGGGAAGCTTCCAGCATGATGTCAAGATCAGCACCTTGAGGAGTTTGCATAGCGCCCAAGCGATTGCGCGGCAATGTATCCGCAATCCAGGATCCGTTTGGCTCATCCAAAAGTCTGATCGTATCGCGAACCGGGATATAGGGTGCGACGCCGCAACGGGCACACTGAATATACGTGATAACGGAGGAAACAAGCGCCGGCGTCACAAGACAGCGTGCGGCGTCATGCAAGAGGACATATACGCGCTCTTTTTTGTTCGTGCTTGATTTGCTTATGTATGCGCCGTCGCCTTTTTTCTGTATTTGAGCGTGTTCATCCTGTTGGTCGATGTGAGATTGTCTCTCCCCGCTCTCTCTGGTAGGAAGACCGCGCGAAGTCACTGTCGGCATAACAGTTTCCCAAGCGGATGCTTCCAGCAATCCGAAAAAAGAGGATTCCGCCCGTGTTTTGCCGCCCTCAATAACGCGTATGTTTGATCGAACATCAGAATAAGATGATTCGACAAGCTGAAGGACGCGATCAGAAGATGCATGGGACGTCACCAAAACAGTGCGCGAAATCTCAGGATGTCGGATAAATATATCAAGAGATCTTTCGAGCACCGACTTACCGAGGATCGTTTCAAACATTTTGTCGCGTCCTTTGCCGAAACGCGTGCTTTCACCTGCTGCAAGAATGATGGCATACGTCGTCATATCAAACTGTCTCCTTCGTCTCTCCGATCTTTGCCCAAAGTGCCTTGACTTTCATCTGAGAACAGTAAATCCATGCTCTCCGAAAGCTCGCTGACGTAATAGACGTGGACATCATTTTCTTCTTCCTCAAAGCGCTTCAGGCGGCTTTGAGCGGACGCGGGTACCACAAATCGTTTCCAGCCGGATCGAAAGGCTTCCGCAAGATGGTCGGCTATACGTGGAATACCGCGAATTTCCCCTGTAAGTCCAACTTCACCCAAAACGACCGCATCAAGATGTAATGGCTCATCGCGTACACTGGAAATAATGGCCGCAAGTATCGCAAGATCCGACGTAGTGCCGCTAACCCTTATACCGCCGGTCACGTTGACGTAAATATCGAGCGCGCTCATATCGATCCCGGTCTTCTTTTCTGATACGGCAAGAAGCGTGATCAGGCGTGCGCGGTCGAGGCCCTGTGTCATGCGAATCGGTGTCCCGTAGCCTGACGCGACGGTCAGCGCCTGAACCTCTATGAGGATGGGGCGCGAGCCCTCCAGAATCGCTGTCACAGCAGAACCCGGCACGTGCTCCGGCATGCTGGAAAGAAAGAGGCCGGACGCTTGGCGAATAGATTCGAGGCCTTTTTCGGTCATTTCAAAGATACCTACTTCATCGGTCGCGTAGAATCGGTTTTTAACAGCGCGGAGCAGACGGAACGGGCTGTCTTTCTCACCTTCAAAATAAAGAACGGTGTCAACCATGTGTTCTAGGATCCGCGGCCCGGCTAAGGTTCCCTCCTTCGTAACATGTCCCGTCATGATGATTGTGATGCCGGTGCTTTTCGCAAGTCGCAAGAATCCCATTCCGGCTTCACGCACTTGTGCCACAGAGCCGGGTGCCGAAGGAAGATCGTCGCTGTAAACGGTCTGAATCGAGTCGATGACGGTAATGTGAGGACGACGTTCTAAAAGTGACCTCTCGACTTGTTGGAACGATGTTGCTGTAAGAAGCGGAATGCTCTTATGTTCCATGCCGAGTCTGATCGCTCGCATGCGAAGCTGTTCCGCTGATTCTTCACCGCTCACATACAATACGTCCTCATCAGGAAAAGCGTTGAGTATCTGGAGTGCGAGCGTCGATTTCCCGATGCCGGGATAGCCTCCTAGAAGTGTGAGCGAGCCTTGAACGAGACCTCCTCCCAACACACGATCGAGTTCATAAATTCCTGTCGATTCACGAATCGTCTCAGCCGTACTGATCTTAGATAAATCGTGGACAACAGCCTGTTCGGAAAGATCCGCAGTTCCAGAAAGCCAGCTGCCTCGCCTCCCCTGATTTTGAGACTTATTATCAGCTTTTTCTATACCTTTGGAAAAAGAATTCCACGCGCCACAGGCAGGGCATCGTCCAAGCCATCCGCTTGTCTCGTGCCCGCATTCACTGCAAACATACACAACCTTGCCTTTTGCCACACATGCTCCTTCTTATGTTGCACTGAAATTTGTCGGTGAACGTTATGCGGTATAGGGTAAGCCGTCAAGTAATGATAGAATAACATGAAAATATTCGAAATCAGGAAAAATCTATGCATAAACTATTTGCTGATCCATCTATTTTGGATGATGCCTTTCGTGAAACGATGCCGCTGCCGGATAAAACCATGGCTGACCTGTTCTTTGAGGCAGCCGCAGCGCGTCCCGATTCTCCGGCCATCCGCTTCATGGATGCATGTATAACCTTTAGCGAACTTTCAAAGCGTATCACAACATGCAAAGATGCCCTTGAGGCGCTTGATGTTCGGCAAGGAACTGTCATCTCACTTTGTCTTCCCAACATTCCGGAGGCCGTCATTCTTTTCTATGCCATCAATCAATTGGGCGCGATCTGCAACATGATTCACCCTCTGGCGCCTCCTGCGGGCGTGATACATCACGTGCAAAAGACCAACAGCAAGGTTCTCTTCATCCCTGATCTTTTTCTAGAACGGCTTGCAAAACCGCTGGATGAAGCGTTAGATGAAACGCCGCTCAAAAAAATCGTAGTCATTCCTCTGATGGCGTCTGCAAATCGTCTTCCTCGCTGGCTCTATCAAATTGCCAAGGGACGTACTGTAAAGCGCCATATGCCTTCCGGTACACGCTGGATCACGTGGAGCAATCTTCTCCGTTCCGCCCGTCCGAATGTAAACGAAAGGCGAAGTTCGCAAGATCATAATGTAGCGCCTCAGGACAACGTTGAGACCGCAGATCGCGTGTCGGTCTACCTGCACAGCGGCGGCACTACCGGTAAATCCAAAGTTATTGAACTGACCGATCGCAACTTCAATGCGATTGCCTGCCAAATTGTGTTTGCCATCGGCATTCCTCCGGGAAGCGATTATCCGACAGGTCACTCCATGATAACTGTATTGCCTTTGTTTCACGGTTTCGGCTTATGTATCGGAATGCACTCCATGTTGGCAAATGCATGCTGTTGTATTCTTGTGCCGCGCTTTTCGACAAAGACGATTGCCGGCATCATCAGGAAGTATTGCCCTACCCTCATGGCCGGCGTGCCGACGCTATATGAGGCGTTATTGAATGCGGACGAGATGAAAAATATCGATCTGTCCTGCTTTTCCGCATTTTTCTGCGGAGGCGATTCCCTGTCGCCCGACCTGAAGAAACGCTTCGACTCATTTCTAAAAGGACATGGTTCTGATTGTCGCCTGCGCGAAGGGTACGGTCTTACCGAAACCGTCACGGTATGCAGCCTTACACACGAAGTAAGTGCCGATCGCAGCGGCATCGGTGTACCGTTAACGAATATGGAGATGAAAATCATCGATCCTGAGACGCGGGAGACGCTCCCTGACGGCGAAACGGGTGAAATTTGCGTCACCGGTCCGCAGACGATGAAAGGTTATCTCAATGATCCGGAATCCACGAGAAAAGCGCTCGTCCGACACGACGACGGCAAGATCTGGGTCGAGACGGGTGACCTCGGTTACCGTGATCCTGACGGATTTTATCACTTCAGAGGGCGAATCAAGCGCATGATCAAAGTGTCCGGCATCCCCGTTTTCCCGGCTGAAATTGAGGCTCTTATCTCCGAGCTGCCGGATGTTTTACAAGTAGCGGTCATCGGTATCCCTCACCCTTATAAAATGCAAGTAGTGAAAGCTTTTGTACGCGGACGTGAAGGTTGTGACCGCGAGGCGCTCGAGGAGGCGATACGCACTGTGGTGGGAATCCGTCTGCTTCGCTACGCCGTACCTAAAGAAATCGAATTCGTAGACCGCTTCCCGCTTACAAACATCGGGAAAATCGATACCATGGCCTTGGAAAAACAAGAACTCGAAAAACAAGAAGAATGAGACGCTTAATCCATAGTCGTTGAATCCTTCCGTCAACGTGATAGCACGGTTATCATAAAACGTATAGATCGTAGCGTGAGATAGTGCTATATGGTGTGACAGCAAGATTCAATCCTCGATTGTTTAAGACTTTAACCAACAAGGTAAGATGCGATAATAAAGTAAAACATAGAATCGACGTTTCGGATAGTCATCGCGTATTTCATACGTAGAAAAGTTAAAGTTAATGTAAAACATGAAAAAATTCGAGAAAGAAAGCAGTACAAGAATGAAAAAAGCCGTCATATTTGATCTTGACGGAACCCTTCTGCGCACGCTTCCCTCTCTGACTGAAGCCGTTCGCAGAACCCTCCTACATTACGGACTTCCTCCCCTTTCGGAAGAGCGTGTGCGCTCGTTTATCGGAAAAGGAGGGCGCGTCCTTGTCGAGCTCGTGATGGAAGCATCCGGCATCGATGATCCAAAAACCATTGACGAAGTATATACGTTCTATCTTCGACAATTGGATGAAACGTGCACTTATAAGGTGGAGCCGTTTCCCGGAGTTCCAGAGATGCTCCAATCGCTAAACGAAGCAAGGATCCCGTTAGCTGTTCTCTCAAATAAAGGTGACCGCGTCGTACCACATGTGATATCTACCGCCTTACCCGATGTGCCATTTGCCATAACACTGGGCGGTCGCGATGACTTGCCTCTGAAACCTGATCCGACGACAGCGCTCAAAATCCTAAGAAAACTTGGTGCTTCACCTGAACAATCCTTTTTTGTCGGAGATTCATCCGTCGATATCCGAACCGGACGCTTTGCCGGCATGCGCACGATAGCCGTCAGCTGGGGATACGCACACGACGGCGAAATAGAGAGCGAAGAACCGGACTATATCGCACATAAAGCCAAAGACATCGCAGACATTATACTGCGTTAGCCACAGGCCTCTATAACTCTTATCCTCTTCCCTCTTAAGGCAACCCTCTTTTGTGATTCAGAAGCTAAATGCATTCATTTTTTATTAACTTCATAAATTGAAATCGAATTTCCCACTTGACATCTTAATTGAATTCAAATTTCATGTTTGACAAATTGAACAGCGTTCAGTATGCTAATTTTGAACACTGTTCAAGAAAAGAGATTTCTATGAATAATGAGAATGAGCTTTCTATGCATAATGAGGTTTCTATGAACAACAAGGATTATCTTCAATCAGATGTAAAGGAGAGAATCATCAGTCAAACCATTTTACTGATCGAAAACTCAGATGGACTGGTGGAAAACATCACCATTCGCGACATCGCGCAAAAAGCAGACGTGGCCATAGGACTTATCAACTATCACTTTGGTTCGAAAAAAGAGTTAGTCGAAGTATGTGTGCAACGAATCATATCTCATGTGATGAGAACTTTTCCCGGAAAAGGTACAGTTGTAGCCAACAGCGACACCGATGATAAGGAAAGCGAGAGCATCGCCGTTTTCACAGCGCGTGTCTTTTCATTTTTGATACAAAATCCGGAGATATCGAAGATATCTATGCTTGGCGATCTATCGCAACCTAGCGCGACAAGCAACTCTTCAGTAAGTTACAGAGCTATTGTAAATGCGATATCGGACACAGAATCAGAAACGATCGCAAAGATTAAGGCTTTCATGCTTTTATCCACAATCCAATCTGCTTTCTTAAATCGCCAAATCAGTAGAGAACTTTTGGGTCTCGATCTGAATAACGAGGACGAATATCGCAAATTTTTTCAAATAGTGACCGACATTCTGGATATCAAATAGATGCGTTCGACGAATCCCGACTCCGCCTCTTCCCTGTTGTTCATGCCTGTCAAGATGAGGTTGTATAAAGATCGGCTGACAGTTAAGCGCATCTGCGGGCAGACAGATGCTCTTTTTCAGAATGGCTCCGGCAGAAATCGATTTAGGCAGATAGAAATCAGGAGATTTTAAGATGAATGCAAAGGAAAAAGAAAAAAAAGGAAGGTCAGGTAAAGGAAAAATGAAATGGTTCTTACTCGCCATTTTGCTGGTGTTTATCCTCTATCTTGTGATTCAAGGCATACGCTGCGCTCATGGATTAAAAGTAGCTCGGAATAAGCTCAGTACGTATGATCACAAAGTGGCCGACTTATCATACGGTTCGATGACATACGTCGATAAGGGCGAGGGTGACGTGATTTTATCTGTTCACGGCATTTTTGGCGGATATGATCAAGCTTATGACAGCGTTAAAAACAGGCTATCGAAGAATCGCTTGCTTGCGCCGTCTCGCTTTGGCTACCTCGGCTCCGATATCAGAGGCGACGGAACACCGGCAGAACAAGCATGTGCATTTGATGAACTGCTCGAATATTTGGGAATCGACAGTGTCTTTGTTCTAGCAACATCCGCCGGAGGCACTCCTGCCATACGTTTCGCACTGGATTATCCGGAGCGAGTGAAAGGCTTGATACTTTTTTGTTCGGCAATGCCGGCTAATGAAAAGCCGGACACTTACCTTGAATATCAAGCGCCGCCTGAGCCGCTTTTATCTGATTATGCGATGTACTTGATCAGTCCGCTCATGCCTTCCATGATGGGGATGCCGGCCTCTACCGTAAAAACAATTCAGCCTGTAGGTGATAGGAAAACCGGTGTGATCTTGGACGGAAAGTATACAAATCCGGACATGGAGCGACATTTTGATCAGTACCTCATCGAAGAATTAGAGGTGCCGGTTCTGATCCTACATTCCGAAGACGACCCGGTGGCAAGTTATGAGAAAGTAGAAAAGGTTAAACATCGATTTCCTGATCTCACGCTCGTCTCGTTCCCGGACGGCGG
>JAAZKK010000045.1 GCA_012799825.1 Clostridiaceae bacterium
CAATTCCGTACTTACTTGTCCCATGCTTCCCCCCTCTCTAGTAGTTGTAGGTGATCAAATCGTGCATCGTCTTACCTTGTAATGTATTAAGCATCTGTTGCATCGTTTGACCCTTAAAACGATCCAGCAAAACGGCCAACGTGTAACCTGATGACCATCCGTCCGTTTCAACAAGCTGCGATGTGCCAAAAGCTGGATTTTTCACAAGATTTACGCCACCTTGCGCCAAGCTTTCACGGATTGTAAGCGACCCGGCGAGCAGTTCCATAATTCGAGACTCAGCATTCGTGTTGTCCGAAAGGAGTATTAACTCGGCCCCAATTTTATAGGCAGATATGATTTGCATGATCATGTTCCCCTGCGGACCTAGTCCGTATTCCCAAGCGGGATTGCCATCGTTCCAACCTGTTTCAGTCCAGGCAAAAGCATTTGGCGCCCCGAGCAGGAAGATCACCATAGATTCTTCTAGTGTTGTGTGGTCATGCAAATATGTCTTTCGTGAAATGCTGCTGTCCGGCATAACTGTCTCGATTGTCGTCAAGTAATAACCGAGAGCTGCAGCCATATCTTCATTCAGCTGAGATAAGCCGAGCTCAATCTCGCTTAACATTGATTCTTTATAGCGCTCTACAAGATTGTGAACTGCGATCCGCTGCGCCTGTGTTAACGGCGCGCCAACGGCGTAGTCCTTGATTTCTTTCGGTGCGCTCTTAGACTTCAACGTCGAGCCGTCGCGTGATCCGTATCTCACGTGGGTAAAATATGTCTGATATGTCACTCCACCTAGCGTGACATGAGCTAGATCCATCGGCCACAAATGCGGAAACCCTAGCGTCGATAGCTCCATCGGTCTGAAGGTCAACCCATTGATCTTTGCTTGGATCGTCGCCAGACAATTGTCTACATCTGCCTCGATAAACGGATTACCCGAGATCTCCAGAGCATAATCATCTGTACCAGCAATCTTTTCAGTCCCGTCTTTCTGGACGTACACGATGCCAGTAACCTGTATGTTCTTTTCGGCAACAGAGCTGTCCCAAACCGCCGTATCTACGAGCTCAAAAGGTGTTGCTGTGTTGTCGTACCATCCGAAGTTCAAGCGTCCCTCCGGTCCTATGTAGGCGTTACACGGAGCAAGCTGCAGCAGCCATCCAAGGATCTGCCGCCATGTGTATTGTTGGTCCGCCTCAAGCTCACCGATAATCTGATAGGTTCCATTCGGAATCGGATCTGTTGACGTCACCACATCGCAAGCCGTGCAAGCTGCCTGGATCGCTTGTGTGAGCGTTTGTCCTGCCGTAATCCCCGATGTATACGGACGATTAAACCGTGCCATCTTGTCCAGGGCTCGAAGCTCTAGGAGAACTCCCTTCTTTGGCCGCTCATCAATGACGAAACTTCCTCCAGCTAGCTGCTCGCCCTTGAGATGATAGGTCACTTGTATTGTCGCACCTTCGAAGATTACACTGTCGAATCGCCCGTCATGGTTGATTAGCGTGACGCCCATCTCTCCGACGGTCGTGTTGCCTATCTGCAGCACGTCGTCATCGGATGATCTCCTGTCAACATAGAACGACCCTTGCAACACATCATCAGCACTGGTGACCGGAACAGGATCACCAAGCGTTGGAGAGATTAGGAGAGAGTACGGCACGGCTCCACCGCGTCTTAGGTCTTGGAGAGAAGTTGCTGTGATTGTCTGCATAGTGCCTCCTCTCTAGACGGCATCCGGCCGAGCTTGGATTAACGGGACTGTGACGATCTCTGTTATCCCGCCGTTTATTGCGATAAAGCTGTTGACATGCATGTCGCCGCAGTAGAAGTGTTTTCTTTCAGTTGTGCCGGTTAGAAAGTCGTAGTAGGTCAGCCACATATACTCGTGATTAAGCGATTGGAGGATCTGGGCCGCCTCCGCATACGATCGACCGCTCCAAGACAATTCAAGCGTTCGTACTTCCTTCTCTTTCGCCTTGACCATGTTATGCGCTTCGGTCCGCCCTGCCTTCTTCCCGGACAGGTCCATCTTTTTCCAGCCGTAAGATGACGGAGGAGGAATGTTTGTGATAGGCGTTCCCGTTTCATTTCCATGGACGTCGGCCTTTACGATTTTAATCAGCAGGATTGCCATCGCTTACACCCCCTCCATCAAAGGTCTGCCGGCTCTTATGCTTTCGCGCTTAGCGCGATCGAAAACAACCTCGTACAGTTTCTCGCCCCCGACATAGACTGGGATTACATAAGTGTTCCCGGAATCTCTTTGCATGCCTCCGCCGCCTAGCGCCGAAACAACGGCTCTAAAAACGCCGGATTCGATTCCGGCGACAATTTGATCGTTATTAGCAACCACAGTTCGAGATCCCATTCGGCCAACAAATTCAGGACCCGCCTCTCTAGCGACGAACATCTCGCCAACCTCAGGCAGGCCTCCGCTGGACAGGGCCCTAACGGTAATGTTTCCTTTTGAACCGCTGAATTTAGTATCAAGGCTAAACTTTGGAGGGTTAAGCGTTATGTATTCTGAGAAACTTTTCCAGTACGTCTGAGCAGATGCCGTACCGGCACTTGCAAACGGAGTTAAGTTATTTTTTATAGCATCAGCATTATCTTTTGCCCACTGTTCTGCGGCATTAGCCGCCCCCGTGTCTTTGCTGAACTCATCGGTAAAGGCTGCGATTACCGCGTCAGCAAGGCTCATCCCTTTTTCCAAAAATGGCGCGACTTTTTCATAAAGAACAGTTTCGTTGTTTGTTAGCCAAGTTACAAGCTCCGGAGGGGCTGCAGAAGGAATGTTTTTCGTAAAGGATGTGATGATTGCTTTGGCTAGATCTGTTGCGGAAAGGGACAACCAATGTTTGTTTTGTTGCAGAGTGTTGCCCAAAGTAACACCTAACAAATCAAGCGCTCTTTGTAGTTCTATAGACCCATCGTCAAGTTCTTCTAATACCCCTGCAATCATTTCAGCAGTTATCTCGCCTGGCATTGATATGCCGCTTTCCATTCCAGCAGCGTAGTGTTCATTGACTGCTTGGCCGGCGCGCTTCATTTTGTAGTACAGCGCTCGTGCTTCCGGACTTTCAGACATTTTGCGCCCGAGCATAAACATAATCGAATCAGCATTCCCTGCGACTGCTCCAAGGCTATGGTAGTTGGCGAGCCCTGCCGCCACGCCCTTTGGCATTTGAACCCCTGCTTTTTCCGCAGATCGATAGAGAGCCATTAACTGTGCCCCGCTAGGTGCAAGCGAGGTCCAAAAATCATTCAGGTTGTCTCTTGTAACTTTTGCTATCTTCTTGAGCCCGAGCAAATCCTCTATGTCACTCGCATGAGCTTTCTCCGTTCGGACATACGTCATAAAATTGCTCCAGTGTTCAATGTTGTACTCATCTATGTTGATTTCGCTAAAAGACTTAAAAGCACTTGATAAAGCGTCTCCGAAGGCCTTGTCGAGATCTGTGACGGCAAATTTAAGATGTTTTAATGAAAATTTCATGTCCTGATCTTTAAGGTTCGCCATAATCAACTTTTTAAAATTGACCTTTTCCTCATCAGATAAAGTCGGAATCACGCTAATCATTGCGATTTGTTCCTTGGCAATCTCTCTGTTGTCAGTATGTCGCTTTAGCAATTCTCTCGTTGATGCGGCAAGTTTATTCACAAAACTTTCATGTGTCAGAAGCATCCCTTGGTCATCCCAAATCACCTCTAATGCAGCAGCAGATCGTGCATCCGCCATCTTTTGCAGTAGCTGTTGATATTCGATCTGTAATTTCCGGATGACGTCATACTCTTCCTCTGTAATAATTCCGTCTGCAATCGCATTATCAAAAGCTTCGCGAAGACGTTCGCCTGTGCGGATAAAGTCTTTTTCGAGGACATCGTAACCTTCGAATAAAACTGTTGACAGTTCTGTTGGCAGTTTCATATTTGCAAATACGAACGGGATTGATGATGTCGCTTCACGAGCAATCCTTTCTCCTTCTGCAATTACTAGCTCTATACCCTTTTTAAGGTTTTTAATATCATCTTCAGATAATTCATAACCAATAGAAACCAGGTACGTTTCCGACATGATTCCGGCGAGAGCTTTCTCCCAATCCTGAAAATCTTGCCTAAGTTTTGCGACTTTAGCTAAGGCGTGTCCTGCCATCTCAGATTCAAAGGTACGAAAAAAATCACTTGCCCATTTTTCTGCTTCCTCTATGGAAATTGCAACATTCCCAAAACGCTCCGCTAGATCATCTAACTTTTCAAGTCTATGTTTTTCGCGAAAGAAACTAGCTAATGCATTTGTAAGACCGATAATGATTCCCGCAACCAGCGGAACCGGCGAACCTGGAGCGGCAATTGCTCCAAGAGTTTTAAAACTTAAAACTCCAGTAAGAATCCCCTCGAGAGCACTAATCGTCCATGCAGAATTCTCCAAGAGCCACGAAACGAGAGGCTTCAAGATGTCGTGGTAGATTCCAGAAAAAGCATCAAAAATAGTCTTGCCGAAAACTCCAATAGGTGAGTTTATCAAAGCATCAATAAAGCTTTGGACTTTCTCGTCAATTTCTGTCGTTTTGTCAATCCATTGATCGAGGCCGCCCAGCACATCATCAATGTCTGCGTTCAAATTGTCGAGATCAAGACCGCCTATTCCACCAGGAGCGAGGGCGTTGCCACCGCCTGCCGGAACAGTTTTGTCTTCGACTTTGTGAATCTGGTCAAAGCCCATGATCGCGGCTTGTAGATCTTTAACGCCTCTCCGTGCTTTACCGAGAGCAGCATCCGCTGTGTTGCCGTATTTTTTCCAACCTTCCTCGCCTTCAGCGACACCATGACTTACTCCGCCAAGGCTCGTCACAAGTTCTGCCTGTTTGCTGTCTGTTCTTGAGCCTCTGCCTTTGACTCCAAACAAAGAGGCTAGGGCATTGGCAACGATCTTGATGAATGCGGCAAGATA
>JAAZKK010000100.1 GCA_012799825.1 Clostridiaceae bacterium
AGCAACGCAGCCAGCGGCCAACCGATGAAGGGCTGGAGCGGCTGGAGGTGATTGCGGAAAACACCCAACTCGGGGCTGGCTATTCGATTGCGTTGCGCGATCTGGAGATGCGCGGTGCCGGGGAGATCCTCGGCAATCGGCAGCATGGCTCAATTGCCTCGGTGGGCTTCCACCTGTATACCCGAATGTTGGCGCAGGCGGTCAAAACCGTGCGCGAAATTCGCGGTCTTGAGCCGGATGAGAGCTCCGATTCAGCCGAGATGATTCAAACTATGCTGAACCCGGTTTCGGTGGAACTGCCAATTGACGTCGGCATTCCGGAGGAATACGTCACCGAACAGAAAATGCGGATCAAACTCTATCGCAGAATTGCTTCAGTTCACGATGAATTCGAGCTGACTGCTTTGGAGGAAGAGTTCAAAGAGCGCTTTGGCCCGTTGCCTGAATCAGTGGAAAACCTGTTCTTCCAGATTCGGGTGAAAATCCGAGCAGAGTCTATTGGGTTGGCGGCTGTCATTCGTGAGGGGATGAACGTGCAACTGCGCTTCCCTGCCTTGCCAGCAGGTGTGGAAAAACGTGATCTGCCGGTGGTCGGCTCGGGGATTCAGGCAGGGAAAAACGCCTACCGGCTGATGAACCTGAATTTCGAGGATAATGACTGGAAGGAAATGTTATTAGAAAGTTTGATGTCTATTGCTCAAAAAAGTGAAGAAAAAAATATTTCAAAATAAAATCTAATTTTTGAATAGAATCTTTCCCTAATCAACCTCATTTTTAATTCTTATCATGTTCTCATCATCAATTATTATGGAGTTTCTTTTTTCTAAATAAGCCAAGGCTTCAACTAATGCAAGTTGAATATTTGCACCAATTCGTTTGAAGCCATATGAGTTGGCAGTTTCTTGAAATAGGCCATCTTTTTCAACACGGAATGTGTTTTTAATGATAATGCACATAACTTCTGCTAATTCTTGAGTACTAATATACTCAATTTTTCTTGTATTCCCAATTGGTCTGGGTACGAGCGGGTCTTTAGGAAATTTCGGACTATAGAAGTTGTCCTTCTCCATGATGTTAGGAATAGTTTGAATAGTATAGTCTACAAAATCACGGACGGATTTTGAGACTCTTTCTTTACCTAATAAGGGTGCCATATATTTGCATATCAGCTCGTAATGTACAGGATATCGTTTACGAATGATCTCGTAAATACATTCTTCGGCTTTAAGATATCCATATCTATCACGATTCAGGTGAGTAAAGTCCAGTACTTCTTCTTGGGCGAAGTTGTACGGATTAGGGTTGTACGATTCTTCTGATGTTTTTTCCCCTACCGTTAAAAAAGTGTTCCCCTTAACTTCATTGTGTTTGCTTGTTTTATATGAAAAGTCTGTCGAATACTTTCTGATGGAATTGTCAACTGCTTCGATTAACTTGTTTCCCTCGGTGATTGGATCTTTTATCCAGTCGGTTGACCAAATACGATAAATCTTCCATCCCATATTTTCTAATACATCTTGCCGCAAGCGGTCTCTTTCTCTGGCTGTCCGTGCTGAGTGATAGGACGCTCCATCGCACTCGATCCCAAGTACATATTGGCCATGTAATTCTGGATGTCTAACCGCCATGTCAATACGAAATCCCGAGCAACCAACTTGTGTTGCCACTTTGTAACCTCTGTCAGAGAGAAAATGGTAAACAGATTCTTCGAATGGAGAATCATGTGTGACCTCCAAGCTTTCTTCAGGTTCATTTAGTAATACGGACGGTCCGTTCATGGCAAAATCAATATATGACCTAAGGAGCTTTGGCCCTTCACTGGTAATTCGAGAGAGATCAATATCAGTTGGTAAAATTGAGCCTACCAACTTTACATTGAATTTCGCTCTGGTAATTGCAACATTCAACCGCCGTTCTCCACCACTCTTATTGAGGGGGCCAAAATTCATATGAAAAATTCCATCTTTATTTTTTCCATACCCTATACTGAAAATAATTGTGTCTCTTTCGTCACCTTGGACATTCTCCAGGTTTTTAATAAAAAACGGTTCTTCTTTATTTTCATCGAAAAAACTTTCATAGTGCATGTTCTCTTTTCGTTTTTTGCGAAGATAAATCTCGATTTCATCCTGTTGTGACGAACTAAAAGCAACAACCCCTAACGATCTGTCAGGGAATTTATCGAAATGTTCAATAACGAGCTCCGCGATTTTGCTGGCTTCTTTAGGGTTGCTTCTTTTCCCATGTTCGTTGTAAATTCCATCCGGTACATGGATGTACTCAACACCCATATCATCGATTTTTTCGACAGTAGATGGGAAAGTGATCAAACTATTTCTATAAATCTTAGAGTTTGAAAAAGCAATCAAATGTTCGTGCTTGCTACGATAGTGCCAACGTAAAGTTTGCTGAGGTAAGGTAGCTGCTTCATCTAATATGGATTCATAAGCATTTGTATCATCATAATCATCATCATCTGAAAAATCGGTTTCTGACACGGATGCATTGAAAAAGTTTGTTGGCGGTAACTGATTGGTATCTCCGGCAATAATAATTTGTTTTCCTCTAATGATTGCACCGATTGCATTTTCAGTTCGGACTTGAGAAGCTTCGTCAAAAATGACAGTATCAAATAGGTAACTTTCGGATTCTAAAAATAGACTAACGGTTAAAGGAGACATCATCAGACAGGGTTTGATAGCTAAAAGTAGATTGGGAATTGCTTTAAATAGTTTACGAATCGGCATCAGCTTTCTTCTTTTATTTATTTCCCGCTTCAATAAATTGATCTCTGCATCTGCTGTCATAGAACCATTGAATGAAGGAAGCCCAAAGATCAATTTTTCCCTAATGCGATCCTTAGCTATTTGGAATTGCAGTTTATCCAGCCTTGAAAATTCATCAATCTTCGTTTCTTGATTTTGGCTTCTAAATCTTTCTACACTTGGGAAAACGGGAAGAAACGCATCAAGCCATTGACGATAGAAGCACTTTTCGTAAACAGGGATGAAATGATCAGGCTCAATTTCCGCGTCTGTAATTTTCGATATAAATTCTTCTAATCCTTCATTAATGCATTTGTTTTTTGATTCCTGCAGATCTATCCAATCTTCAAGAGCAGAGAAGTCAGTACGATTATCATTCATGCGATTTATTAATTGGGATATAGGTTCATTTTCGATTTCGTTACGATTTGAAAATAATTCAAAATACCATTCGGTGTTATCACGAAATCTTGTAAAACTTTCTTCTAGCTTTGCATGAAAAGAAGCACACTGTTCAATCTTGGCAACATTTGAACAAATGTTTGTAATATACAGATCGTTGATTGAAATATCGTCGATTATTTTCTGAAACTCGATTGTCCATTTTAGCGAGTTAGAAACTCTGTCCCAGTCTGTATCCGCTCCTTCATAAAGGAAGTCAAAAATAATTCTGTTTTCCAAATCATCATTTTCTATTGATGTAAAAATTTCTAATATTTCTTTTGTGATTTTTTTAGATTTTGAGATTAGATCGTAATCTGCAATTTTCTCGCTCAATGCGTTAAGGTTTGTTTCGACACCATGGAAAAACTCTCCGAAACTATTAAACAAAGAATCAGAATTTTCAAATATCCATGATCCTGCCTTATTCATTTCCTGTAAGGAAGTTAATATATCTATTATCTCCTTATCATTTACCTTTATGTCTATGTTTTTTCGGAAAGCATAAATTGCTTTTTTGTCTTTTCTATATTGACTACTGAAGTATTTGAAGAAAGGTTTATATTTATTAATAAATCGATTTCTCATTGATTGATAATCAATATCAAAAATTTCTTTATCAAACTTATTTGTAATTATTTTCTGGATTCTTGAAATTGTTGTGATCCTCTCTTTAAGAGAGTTATAGGAATATTGCACTTTCTCTATGCCCATGCTTTCCCATATTGAAAAGTTTTGGTCTTTTTCAATTTCTTTTTCTAAAAATGTCAAAAGATTTTTAGTTTCTTTTGATGAACTTATATCTGGATATTGACCACTAATTTCAATCGATTCACAATTTTGCAGGTTAAAGCCTTTGAGTTCCTCAATTCTATCTTTTAAAGTACTATGTAATTGTTTATTTTCCTCGATTTTTTGAAAATTGAGTTTCGGATTATTTTCCTTTAACCATTTAACTGGTACAGATGGAGATTCGGATGATATTTTTAATAATTTTAATAATTTAGGAAAATTATGACAGGTAATTGACCAATCAAAATTTAATTCCTTCTGTGTCTGATCTAACAGAGATTGGATATCTTTTAATATGGAAAGTCCTTCTGGCAATCTTGCGTTGATGGTTTGACGTAATTCGTGGGTGATACTGGTAATATTTGCAGCGTACCAAGGGTTGGTACGACGGTAACCAAATCCAATTTTCTTTACGTGAGTTGAATAATCCTCCAAAAGATTTCGATGATGATCAAACATTTCAGGAGTCATTTCAGAAATGTTATTTATTTTAAAATCGATATCTTCATAAGGTTCAAGACGAGCAATGTGACCATTCACCTGGAATATTGTTTTTCCCAAAGGTTCTACTTTTGTTGAAAGTTGGGACGCATAATTATTGAGGTGTGTTTTAATTTCTTGTAGTTTTTCCAAATACCGATGAACTTCATTATCAATGGACGCTTTTTGGTCTGCCAGCTTCATAGCATTTTCAAGCTGTTCTAATACTTCTTTTTTATTCGCTTTATGGCTATGCAATGTCAGGCAGAAGTCGGTTAGACCAGCTTCAGATAATCTTCTATAAACGACATCAAGTGCTGCCATCTTTTCGGAAACAAAAAGAACTTTCTTGTCCGAAGCAAGTAATTCTGCGATGATATTCGTAATGGTTTGGCTTTTCCCTGTTCCTGGAGGACCTTGCAGAATGAAACTGGTACCTTTTTTTGCAAGATGGATTGCGTCCTGTTGGCTGGAATCAGCATCGACAACTTGGAACAAATCTGAAGGATGCACAGATTGATCGTGGTTAAAACCTCTCATATCGAAAAAACTATCGTTTATTGCCGTAGTATCGCCATTTAATGCTTTAATAAATGGATGTGCGGAAATCTTATCTTTATGAATTTCTAAATCGTTGAACATATTGATTTTAAGAAAAGAGAGGGCTGAGAGGCTGACTTCTCGCTGAACTGTCCAATTAAGGCCTCTCACCTGTTCTTCAATCTTAGTAAAGATTTTAGAGAAATCTTCGTCGTTATCGAATTCAGGTAGTTCAATATTAAAATCTTTTTTCAACTTATAACTTAATGTAGGATTGAGAATTATTTCATCATCCCTCATAGTCATTACAAATGGAGATGCGATGTTTTCGGCAGATAATGAAACTGGTACTAGCAATAATGGGGATCGGAGAATTTGAGATGAGTTTTTATCTTCTGTCCATTCGAGAAATCCGAATGATAGGTACAATATATTAATACCCAATTCTTCTTGAGCAGTTTTGGATTTATTTCGTAAAAGTCGTAATATTTTCTGCTGTTCATCAATTGTTCGATCAGTAACATTGGATTGTTTTTTATTAAGGTTTCCATTTTCAATGTCAGGTAGTTGTATGGATTCATCGTCAAAATATTGGAATGTGATTGACTTGTTTTTTTCAACTAAAATATCCCATAAATCCGAAAAACTGGGCTCTAAAATTTTAAAGTGATTTTTTCTTTTTTCAGGAAAATTGAGCAAATAATTACGTTTACTTAAATCTAGAAGTTTGTTCTTCCATATGTTTATTTTTTCTTCGATACTTGCCATTCAAACCTTCCGAATATCCGAATAAGAATATGTTTTAAAATATAGAAAACGAAATCACCTATTATTGTAAAGTAAATAAAACTATTAAACTAATAACTATTGTAGCGAAATACCGGTATTTCAAGAAAGGCTTAATCCATTTTTTAATAAGAATAACGGATTAAAATTGCCCCTTGACAGATTATCCTGTATGCATATAATTGAATTTTGCCGCCTGTAAACGGGGGGGTGTGGAAGTAGAACCTTGACAATTGAGAAGCAGCAGAAAAAGAAGAAACAAACCAGAGATAATTCCGGAAGAGGAAAGAGCAAAAACAGCTTGAAGCTGAAGATACAGCGGAGAGTTTGATCCTGGCTCAGGATGAACGCTGGCGGCGTGCCTAATACATGCAAGTCGAACGGGTGTAGCAATACATTAGTGGCGAACGGGTGAGTAACACGTTGGTGACCTGCCCTAAAGAGGGGAATACCACTTCGAAAGGAGTGACAAAACCGCATACGCTTTTGGAAGTTAGAGAACCAAAAGGAAAAGTGAAAACTACTTTAGGAGGGGCCTGCGGCCCATCAGCTAGTTGGTGAGGGTAAAAGCCCACCAAGGCGAAGACGGGTAGGGGACCTGAGAGGGTGATCCCCCACAATGGAACTGAAACACGGTCCATACACCTGCGGGTGGCAGCAGTAGGGAATATTGCTTAATGGGCGAAAGCCTGAAGCAGCAACGCCGCGTGAACGAAGAAGGCCTTCGGGTCGTAAAGTTCTTTTAGGTGGGATGAGGAAGGACAGTACCACCAGAATAAGTCTCGGCTAACTACGTGCCAGCAGCCGCGGTAAAACGTAGGAGACGAGCGTTATCCGGATTTACTGGGCGTAAAGAGCGTGTAGGAGGCAGTACAAGTTGGATGTGAAAGCTCCCGGCTTAACTGGGAGAGGTCGTTCAAAACTGTACAGCTAGAGGAAGGCAGAGGTAGACGGAACTCCGGGAGTAGTGGTGAAATGCGTAGATATCCGGAAGAACACCAGAGGCGAAGGCGGTCTACTGGGCCTTAACTGACACTGAGACGCGAAAGCCAGGGTAGCAAACGGGATTAGAGACCCCGGTAGTCCTGGCCGTAAACGATGCAGACTGGGCGTTTATGGGGTAAAACCTGTGAGTGCCGAAGCAAACGCGATAAGTCTGCCGCCTGGGGAGTACGGTCGCAAGATTAAAACTCAAAGGAATTGACGGGGGCCCGCACAAGCAGCGGAGCGTGTGGTTTAATTCGATGATACGCGAAGAACCTTACCAGGGTTTGACATACAAGTGGTAGAGAAAGGAAACTGGACCGACCCTTCGGGGAGCTTGAACAGGTGCTGCATGGCTGTCGTCAGCTCGTGTCGTGAGATGTTCGGTTAAGTCCGCTAACGAGCGCAACCCTTGTTGTGTGTTACAAGTATCACGCAAGACCGCCGGTAGAAAGCCGGAGGAAGGTGGGGATGACGTCAAGTCAGCATGGCCTATATATCCTGGGCTACACACACGCTACAATGATCGGTACAATGGGTCGCGAAGCCGCGAGGCGGAGCCAATCCTAAAAAGCCGGTCTCAGTGCAGATTGCAGGCTGCAACTCGCCTGCATGAAGATGGAGTTGCTAGTAACCGCAGGTCAGCGATACTGCGGTGAATACGTTCCCGGGCCTTGTACACACCGCCCGTCACGTCATGGAAGTTGGCAACACCTGAAGCCGGTATCCTAACCGCAAGGAGGGAGCCGTCAAAGGTGGGGTTGATAACTGGGACGAAGTCGTAACAAGGTAGGGCTACCGGAAGGTGGCCCTGGATCACCTCCTTTCTATGGAAGACAAGAGCGGAAGCGGAAGAGAGAATCGGAAGCGGAGGCGAGGAAGTTTGGAAGTAGAGAAAAAAGAAAGACCTGGTTGGAGCGGAAGCAGATCAGGCGCGGAGTTGGGTCTGGGGAGTGGAAAGATTTTTCTGCTGGTTCTGAATTGTCAAGGGGGGCTTTTAGCTCAGCTGGTTAGAGCGCGCCTCTGATAAGGGCGAGGTCTCAGGTTCGAGTCCTGAAAGGCCCACAAAAAGGAGAAGGGAGGGGGATGTAGCTCAGCTGGGAGAGCGCTGCCTTTGCAAGGCAGATGCCAGGGGTTCGAGTCCCCTCATCTCCACAAGGAAAGATTCGCGGAGGGTTTCTGCGGACAAAGGATTGTACGCGGAAACACTTTTCGAAAGGGAAGTGAGCACATTAACAACCGAATACAGTATGTAGGCTAAATCAAACAGAAAAGAAAACTGTAAGATTTACAAAAGTAACCAAAAGAAAAAAAGACGAAAGTCAAGGGAAAAGGAGAAGAGGAAAAAGCCTCTGCTCCTTACATCACGTAAAAAGCTACAAAGAGCTTACGGGGGATGCCTTGGCGCTGAATGCCGAAGAAGGACGTGGGACACTGCGAAAAGCCTGGGGGAGCTGTGAACGAGCGCCGATCCCGGGATGTCCGAATGGGGAAACCCGGCAGAGAGGACCTCTGTCATCGATACATGAACAAGATAGTGTATTGAAGGGAACCTGGGGAACTGAAACATCTAAGTACCCGGAGGAAAAGAGAAGATTCCCAAAGTAGTGGCGAGCGAAATGGGAGAAGCCCAAACCAAGAGGGGTTGAACCCTCGAGGGGTAGTAGGATCAGAGAGAAAGTGAAAAAAGCCTGGAGATAGCGGAAAGGTCTGGGAAGGCCTGGCGGAGAGGGTGAGACCCCCGTACGCGAAATTGAAGGGACACAATCTGACACCTGAGTAGTGCCGTGCACGCTAATACGGCATGAAGCTGGGGAGACCACTCTCCAAGGCTAAACACATTCAGCGACCGATAGTGAAGAAGTACCGTGAGGGAAAGGTGAAAAGTACCCCGAACAGGGGAGTGAAAAAGAACCTGAAACCGTGAGCTTACAAGCAGTCGGAGGGCGATGGTGGCGACACCGTGCCTGACGGCGTGCCTCTTGGAGAATGAGCCTGCGAGTTAATTGATGTGGCGAGGTTAAGGGAGAGAAACCTGGAGCCGAAGCGAAAGCGAGTCTGAAGAGGGCGTGGAGTCGCATTGATTAGACACGAAACTGGATGAGCTAACCATGGGCAGGATGAAGCGGGAATAAGATCTCGTGGAGGTCCGAACCTTTCAACGCTGCAAAGTTGAGGGATGACCTGTGGTTAGGGGTGATATGCCAAACGAATTCAGAGATAGCTTGTTCTCCCCGAAATAGTTTTAGGACTAGCGTGGGCGGTTGACAACCGGAGGTAGAGCACTGAATGGGCAAGGGGGTCAAAGACTTACCGAACCCAAATAAACTCCGAATGCCGGGATGTTGAACGTCTGCAGTCGGACTGCGGGTGATGAGATTCGTAGTCGAGAGGGAAACAGCCCAGACCATCGGCTAAGGTCCCGAAGTGTATGCTAAGTGGGAAACGATGTGGAGTTACAGAGACAACCAGGAGGTTCGCTCAGAAGCAGCAATCCTTTAAAGAGTGCGTAATAGCTCACTGGTCAAGTGATTCTGCGCGGAAAATGTAACGGGGCTAAGCATACCACCGAAGCCATGGGCTCGTTGCAAAAGCAAGGAGCGGTAGGGGAGCGTTCTGAGAGCGGAGAAGGTACACTGGGAAGAGTATTGGAGCGATCAGAAGTGAGAATGCAGGCATGAGTAGCGTAAAACATGTGAGAACCATGTTCGTTGAAAATCCAAGGTTTCCGACGTCAAGTCAATCTGCGTCGGGTTAGTCGGGGCCTAAGGCGAGGCCGGGAGGCGTAGTCGATGGACAACTGGTTAATAATCCAGTACCGATGTTGAGGAGTGAAGGGGGGACACAATGAGGGGGTCCAGCCTGTTAGTGGATTCAGGTGGATGAACGTCAGGCGAAGAAGCAGTGGGGTAAAAGACACAGCTGAGCTGAGGGAAATCAGGAGGCGCGAGCTAGAACTGAGACGGACCTTATTGTCAAGAAAAGCCTCTAAGCGTTGAGACAACATTGCCCGTACCGGAAACCGACACTGGTGGATAAGTAGAGGATACTAAAACGAACGGGAGAACTATCGTTAAGGAACTAGGCAAAAAGGCCCCGTAACTTAGGGAGAAGGGGTGCTCACCTTTTTGATAAATAGGGAGGGTGAGTCGCAGTGAAAGGGCTCTAGTGACTGGTTATCAAAACCACAGGTCTCTGCGAAGTCGAAAGACGAAGTATAGGGGCTGACGCCTGCCCAGTGCCGGAAGGTTAAGGGGAAAGGTTAGACGGAAGTCGAAGCTCAGAACCGAAGCCCCGGTGAACGGCGGCCGTAACTATAACGGTCCTAAGGTAGCGAAATTCCTTGTCGGGTAAGTTCCGACCCGCACGAACGGCGTAACAACTAGAGCACTGTCTCAACGATAGACCCGGTGAAATTGAAATGGCTGTGAAGATGCGGCCTACCCGCAGCAGGACAATAAGACCCCGTGGAGCTTTACTGTAACCTGACATAGAGTTTAGGTATTATTTGTGTAGGATAGGTGGGAAACTGAGAAGATAGGGCGCCAGCCTTGTTGGAGTTGGCAAGTGAAATACCACCCTGGTAATATTTGGGCTCTAACCTGCATCCCTGAACGGGGTGAGGGACGGTGTCAGGTGGGCAGTTTGACTGGGGCGGTCGCCTCCCAAAAGGTAACGGAGGCGCCCAAAGGTTCCCTCAGACAGAATGGAAACCTGTCGGAGAGTGTAAAGGCAGAAGGGAGCTTAACTGCAAGACCAACGCGTCGAGCAGGTACGAAAGTAGGGCTTAGTGATCCCACGGTACAGAGTGGAATGGCCGTGGCTTACCGGATAAAAGCTACCCCGGGGATAACAGGCTGGTGAAGTCCAAGAGTTCACATCGACGACTTCGCTCGGCACCTCGATGTCGGCTCATCGCATCCTGGGGCTGGACAAGGTCCCAAGGGTCCGGCTGTTCGCCGGTTAAAGCGGTACGCGAGCTGGGTTCAGACCGTCGTGAGACAGGTCGGTCTCTATCCGCTGTGGGCGCAAGAGAATTGAGAAGAGCTGCCCCTAGTACGAGAGGACCGGGGTGGACAAACCTCTGGTGTGTCAGTTGTAATGCCAATTGCATAGCTGAGTAGCCACGTTTGGCAGAGATAACCGCTGAAAGCATCTAAGTGGGAAACTTGCTTCAAGATAAGTTCTCTAATCAGAAATGAATAAGATCGCACGGAGACTACGTGCTAGATAGGCCGGAGGTGAAAGTGCAGTGATGCATTGAGCAAACCGGTACTAATGATCGAAGGCTTAGGACGTGATGTAAGGAACAGGGGGGTTTTCCCTCCTCTGAGAGATGGTAACGCATACTGTATGAGGTAGGAAATAAGAGTCAGGTTGGTGACGAGAGGGACGCGGGTATACCCGGAAACATCTCGAACCCGGCAGTCAAGCGCGTCAACGCCGATGGTACTTGGAGGGCGACCTCCTGGGAGAGTAGGTCATTGCCAACTTGACTCTTTTCTTTTAA
>JAAZKK010000007.1 GCA_012799825.1 Clostridiaceae bacterium
ACATGCCCCAGTCGGCTAGCCTTGCGTGACCTATGTTCATACCCTTAATCATCATTTTCCCAAGAAAGCCTTCCGGTTTCCCTGTCTGGTTAAAGATTTTTTTCAATAGCCCCATATGTGTTTCTCCTGTTCTCATTGGACTGATTTATCTTTTGTTTTCTTTATTGTTTTCGTCACTGTTCGCCTAACTGCAAGGTTCTGAGTCTGCGGTAAAGGCTTTTGGGATCCTTTATTAAGTCTTTAGGTGAACCGGATTCTACAACTCTGCCGTCAGTCAGGCCGACAAGATGGTCGGCTTCTTCTATCGTGCGCATGCGATGAGCGATCATGAGGACCGTTTTTCCGCGGATTAATTCGCTGAGACCGGCTTGTATTTTGCTTTCATTTTCTACATCCAGCGAAGCAGTAGCTTCGTCCAAGAGCAGGATCGGTGTATTTTTTAGCAAAGCTCGAGCAATAGAAATTCTCTGGCGTTCACCTCCGGACAAGCGTGCGCCATTTTCTCCGATCATGGTCTGATAACCATCCGGCAGGTGGCGGACAAATTCATCACAGTGAGCTAAGCGAGCAGCTTCCATAACTTCTTCTTCAGTCGCGTCTTTCCGTCCCAGCTTGATATTTTCATACACTGTATTGTCAAACAAGATGACATCTTGAAAGACCATCGATAAATGCGTCATAATCGTTTCCGGGTCGATTTCTTTTAGATCGTGCCCGCCGATTTTCACAGATCCTTCTGTCGGATCGTAGAATCTGGTAGCCAGTTTGGCCGCTGTGCTTTTTCCACATCCGGAAGGCCCGATCAAGGCCGTAATTTCGCCTTGCTTCGCCGTGAAGCTGACGTCGTGTAAGACGGGGATATCTTCTATGTATTCGAAGCTAACGTGATCAAACTCGATATCGAAACGGTCAAACTTCACATCGGTTCGTCCGGTCATTTCACGGCTATCCTCCAATTCCTTGGTTCTTTCCAAAGGGGCAGATCCGTAGTAGATGTAAGATAAATTGTATACAACGGCGCTGACTGGATCATAAACGCGAGCCGCTACGACGAGATATATCAAATACTTTAACAAGGACAAAGAACCTTGTTCAAAAAGCATGGTTCCGACAATAACGGTCGTGGCAAAACCGAGTTTTAACAGGCTTTGACCGCCATTAACAAAAACGGACATGGCTATTTCAGACATTTTATGCGTATCTTCCTCTTCTTTTAAGAGGGCGTTGTACTCCTTCATATACCTTTCTGTCTGGTTGTTGGCGTGGATATCAGCCATATGCTCAATATTTTCTTGAGTTTGGTCAGATACCCGACGTTTTGTTTCAAAATGTTTCCGAATGTGCTTTTTTTGAAAACGAGAACTTAGCAAGGTAATGACGAGTACAATCGGCATAATCCAGCACACGGCAAGCCCCATCCGCCAATCCCAAATAATAATGCCAATGCCGATAATAACACTGGACATGGCGGCTCCGACCAGTTGGGGAATGGCATGCGATTGTAAACCTTCGAGGGTATTGATGTCTTCCATCATGGTATTTGTGATGTCGCTTAAGTCTCTATTGCTGAAAAAGGATAGCGGCAGCCTTCGTAATTTTTCTGCCAGACGAATCCGGCGCCCCTCACTTTCTTCATAAGTGGACACGAAAACGGCCGTATAATGTTTGTAGTAAAAGAATCCGGACAGTATAAGAGATACGACGGTGACGATGGCATAGGCTACATATCGAAAAACGACTTCCTGCCCTGTTTCAATCTTGGGCAACACGTCTTCTATGAAATAGTAGACCATGGACATCGGCAGCATGAGCGAAAGATAATAGAGCGCGTTGTATATTGATCCTTTTGCGAGTCCTCGAGCAGAATTTTGCCCCATTGCAAGATGTTTTTGTAAAAGACGAATCATGATATTATCCCTTCTATGTTTTTGTTATCGCTGAATAATGTTAGACGCGCCACTTTGCCGCGGTATTGAAGTCTTCCCACATGCTCGCATAGACACCGTCTTGCTCAAGTAAATCCTCGTGTGTTCCCGCTTCGACAATTTTTCCTGCTTCCATGACCATGATGCGGTCGGCGTGAACGACTGAACTGAGTCGATGGGCGATCATCAGCGTTGTTTTGTCGGCCATCAATCTGCGAAAAGAAGCTTGAATGAGTCTTTCGTTTTCCGGATCGGCGAAGGCGGTGGCCTCGTCCAATACTAAGATCGGTGCATTTTTGAGAAAGGCTCTGGCTAATAAAATTCGCTGTTCTTCTCCGCCCGATAAAAAGACGCCTTTACCTCCGACAACTGTGTGCAGTCCATCGGGCAGCCTTTCGACCACGTCTAGACACTGCGCTTGGCGGCAGGCCTTCAACACGTCTTCTTCCGTAGCATCCGGTCTCGGTTTTCTTATGTTTTCTAAAACCGATTCTTTAAAAAGAGATTGATTTTGAAAAACAAATGAAATTTGATTCATCAACGCTTCTCTGGTAAAGTCTTGAACCGGAATTCCGCCAATGCTAATGATGCCTTCCTGCGGATCGTAGAAACGCGGCAACAAGGACGCCAAGGTGCTTTTCCCGCCGCCGGATTCTCCTACTAAGGCTACAAATTTGCCCTGAGGGATTTCAAAAGATACTTGTGAGACGACATCCCGTTCCGTATTGGGATAATGAAAAGAAACATTTTCATAACGCACCGTATGTTCTTTCGCTTCCTCGCGGTCACCATAGGACATGGGCTCGTGAGCATAGAGATTTTCTATCCGGTCCACGACTTCTGTTGCCTGCATCGTTCCTTGACCGATGGTCATAATCTTGATGATTTGAGTGGCGCTGTAGCCGGTAAATAAAACATAAAAAACTAAGTTACATATGATTTCAATTGGATGTGAGCCTCGATTGATCATAACGATAGCAAAGGGAATCAGAAAATATACTGCAGCTCGAACCATGATATTGCCCAGAATCATCCACTTTCTGGCCATGTAAGTGTAGTCCAAAGAAAAGGACGAGTAGTTTTTTATGGCTTCTCGAAAGGCTCTAAATGAGTGAATGGTCTGTTGAAAAACTTTGACGACGGGAATTCCTCTGACGTATTCTACTGCAGAAGCGTTCATCTGTTCTTGGGCGCTCATATAGTTGTGAACACAGTCGCGATTTTTGCCCGAGTACATGGGAAGAATGGAGAGTATCGCCGCGATAATGGTAAACAGAGAAAGTAGGCCCATCCGCCAATCATAGGAAAAGAAAATAATCAACATGACGACAGGGAAAACAGCCACGGACGCCAAGTCGGGAGTATTGTGAGCGACCATGTTATGTGTCAAAACGGCATTGTCATCAATCGTCTTTCTCAATTTTCCCGACGCTTGATCTTTAAAAAATCCTAGAGGCATATTCATAAAACGCTTCATAGAACGACTTCGGATACCGCTTTCAATGCGGAAAGCCACTAGGTGAGACAAAGCCAGTGCAATAAAAGAAAGCAAAACACTGATAACGAAGAAAAGGACAACGAGCCAGGCAAGATGAATAATAGATTCCAAATTGGGATTTTCTTGCAATATGTTGTGGATGATTCGGTGGATATAGGTGTAGGGGACAATACCTGCAATGGTACTTAATACTGCTGCAATAATAGAGACCCGGATAAGCCATCGCGAGCGTCCCGCATAGTCCAGTAAAGTGTTCCACGTTTCCTTTGCTGTTCTGGTTTGCTTTTTTTGCAGTGTTGTTGAAGCATCTTTTCCAGACATTTTTATAATTAACTCCTTTCGCTTCGCTCAAAGTACAAAACGATATGAATCGCGCAACTTTTGTCTTATGATTCAGTTTCATATTCCTCTTTTCCCAATCAAGATTGCCGAATGTTTTAGGCTATACATCGTCGCCTCTTTTTTAGTCATGAATAGGCCGTCGGTTGTATCAATAAGCCGACAATTTTCATAACCCAATTCGTTTAATTTATTGATAAAAGAGTCCATATCACCGTATTTTCCCTTGGAGAAAATATCATGAATCGCAAATACGCCGCCTTTTTTACAAGACGAAGTGTCTCCAAGAGCAAGTCCTGCCTGTTCACACCAACAATGTTGTGATAAACGTAATTACTTGTTACAGCATCAAAACTTTCATTCGGGAAATCCAACTTAACGGCATTTCCTTCTCTAAATTCAACATTGTCGACTTCTTCTGCCAGCGCATTTCTTTCACAAAGATTTTTGCTGTAGGAACCGTATTCCTTGCCCCAACGATCAACGCCGATCACCTTGGCTGTAGGGTTCATTTTTGCGACGGCAATGGTTAGAGCTCCGCTGCCGCAACCGACATCAAGTGCCGATCCGTTCTTCGGCACTTCAACATAACGGGCAAGTCCTTCGACGATGGCCTTAGAGAGTTTGCGATTGCCGTCATAGGAAAAAGCGCGATACATTCTTGTCATCCAAATACAAATCAGCGTCAGTGTAATGGCGGCAAGAAGACATAATGAAGACAATATAACTTTCGTAGACCCGGGCTGTATCACCCATTGAAGCAAAAGTGTTATTGCATAAAAAATAAAAGCAAAGAAAGCTAATAAATACAGCATCTTTTTCGGTACCCAGTTTTTATAATCAGGCTTCATATTTCCTCCCTGATTTGAACAGTTATCGCTAAAGCATTAAGTTAGCCATAGCTAACCCTATACCACATTGTACCTCTTTTGCAAGATAAATTCTCAAGACCAATCTCGCAAAACCAATTGAGAGGAAAAAGGGAAGCAGCTCTTGCCGTGTGTATTTCAATCTGATAAGATGCTATGTGTTAGTTATAACTAACTATTTTGCATCATACACTATTGTGCCAACACCTTTGTGTCACATACTCCGCAGTTCAAAGCGTATGTGTAGAAATGTCCGACGAGAAATATGACGCGAGCAAGGATTAATGCTTAAATCGTGGATTCGTTGAATCAGTATTTTTTTGAAGGGAAGAGACGTATGTCAAAAAAAGAGACAGTAGAAAAGCAAGAAGCAGTCATCGAAAAAGCAGATAAACAGGAAACTGTACAGGATAATGGAAAATACACGGCGCGTGACGCCATTCAAATTGGCTTATATGCTGCGCTATTATTTTTCCTTAGCGGCTTATCCGGCAGCATTGGATTTATTCCTATCCTATACCCGATATCTCCATTTTTCATTGCGATCGTTTGTGGCCCCGTGTTCTTTCTTTTTTTAAGCAAGGTCAGGCGTTTTGGCATGATAACGGTTGTTGGCACTTTGCAAGGAGCTTTTCTTGCCATCACAGGACACGGTATCTATTCACTTGTTGCATCTGTCATACTTGGTCTAATCGCTGATATTATTTGCCGGATGGGTAACTATCGCAGCTTTAAGCACTCCCTTTTAGGCTATGCTGTCTATTCTGTCATCATGGCTACCTCCTTTTTCCCCATGATGTTTTCAGCCGATGCCTTTTACGCCAATATTGCAACTTCCATGAGCGCCGATTTTGCCAAACAGTTAAGAGACATCATGCACGGTCCTATTTTTATCGTGGTTTTTCTCGGAGCTTTCGTAGGCGGAATAATTGGCGCATTTCTTGGTCGCGCGGTGGCGAGACGCCACTTCCAACGCTCCCGACGCCGCTCACGAACTGCAAAATAAATGAACATACGCAGTAAATTGGCCATTGGGATAACCATTCCTACGGTCATGCTTAGCGCTCCTTTTCGTCAGGCTTGGCCGGTTTTGGTCTGGCTGCTATCGGCTTTGCCGCTTATTTGGATGTTGTTCCTTAAGCGCTGGCGCATGGCGGGAATCTATATCCTCGTCATGTTTCTCAGTCATATTGAACGGATTCCTGCCTTGGAGCCCCTGAGTTTGCACTTGCCGTGGCCCATCCTGCTTTTCCTGACAATCTTGCAATTATGTACCCCCGGAATTGCCGTCGGCATTTTGATCTTGCAGACCACCAGCATTAGCGAATATATAAACGGATTAAGCCGCATGCGTATACCGGCCGGCATTACCCTCGCCACATCTGTGATTTTTCGCTTTTTCCCGACGATCCGAGCCGAAAATATCGGTATCAAACGGGCTTTGCGCATGCGTAGATTGACCGGCTTAAAAGCGCTTCACCATCCCTTGAAGTTTTTTAATTACAGGCTCACGCCCTTGCTTTTATCTACTTCCGGAATCGGTGATGAACTCAGCATGGCTTCTTTGTGCCGAGGTTTGAGCACCGAAAGGAAACGGACGTCTTATGAAAGTGACAATCTGCGCTTTTACGATTGGATCATCATTGTCCTGTCCGGTCTGCTCATCCTTTTGTGGCTTGTTACTTTGCTGGTTGCGCCAAGAAAGTGAAACCTCAGATATGAAAAAGAGTATTTCCGCTGCAATAGAAGAAAATGAACCGATTTTGCTCATTGACAATCTCAGCTTCACCTATGAGGAGCCGATCATGGATTTGGCGGATTGGTACGACGAAGAAGTGGCGACAAGTCATACGTTGACCGCAACTAGGGGAATGGCACCTGCGGAGCTGTTTGACGAAGAATTACCAAAAAGCCAGACCTCGACAGCGGAAAATGAAATGACCCTTAAAGACATTTCTTTTTCCGTAGAAGCCGGAGAATTGATATTAATTACCGGAGAAAGCGGCTGCGGCAAAACGACCCTCCTTCAAATCATCAATGGGATTATTCCTGAGTTTTCAAACGGCAGGATCGAAGGCGATGTGCTATTTCGCGGCGAATCGATTATTGGCATACCGGTCGACCGACGCGGAACACTTATCGGCTCTGTTTTCCAAAATCCGCGCTCTCAGTTTTTTAATGTTCTGGTCAAAGACGAACTGCGCTTCGGTTGCGAAAACTTAAATCTGCCTGTAGATGTTATCGAAAAACGTGTTTCAATGCTCGTCAAAGAGTTTCAAATGGAGTCCTATTTAGAAAGAAATTTATTCCACCTCTCAGGCGGTGAGAAACAAAAGGTGGCCTGTCTTAGTGTAGCCGCCATGCAACCTCCGATTATGCTATATGATGAACCTTCGTCCAATCTTGATGCGGCCGGGATGCGTTCTTTGGCTCAATTAATGCAGGTTTTTAAGCTGGCTGGTGTTACCCAACTGGTCGCCGAGCACCGCTTGTCATATGTAAGCGGCCTTGTCGATCGCGTTATCGTGATGAAGGACGGAAAGATAGAAGAAAACTTTTCAGGGGATCGGCTGCGAAGCCTGTCCGTTGAGCAATTGCGTCAGATGGGTTTGAGAAGCAGCCGAGCTGTTCAGCCTCCGGCAACGGATCATCCGTTAGTCATTCGATCTCCTATCGAACAAAAAAATCGAACTGGAACACAAGACATTGATCCGGAGGATTTATACATAGAGTCACTGGAAATGACGTATTCCAAGGCAGCACAGCCGCTCCTTCGGATAAAAGATTACTGCTTTAAAGGCAATCGAATCCATGCTTTAGTCGCCGGCAACGGAGTGGGGAAGTCCACACTGTTGCGCTCCATAGCGGGACTGGAAAAGCGGGCAAAAGGATACGTTCACTACCGTGGTCAACGCTATAAATTAAAGCAGATGAGCCGATTCTGCAGCGTTGTTTTCCAAGATGTCAACCGCCAGCTCTTAACAGATTCTGTCTACAATGAACTTTTACTTTCGCTAGAAGAAAGCGACATGTCCTTGAAAGAAAAAGACGAACTGATTATTTTGTTGGCAAAAAGGCTTGAACTGGATCATTTCTTGGATGCGCATCCCTTTTCTCTTTCAGGAGGACAAAAACAACGCTTGGCTTTTGCAACCACGCTCTTAATGAATCAGCCAATCCTCATTCTGGACGAGCCCACGTCAGGGCTAGATTTGAAGCACATGGTCATCATGGCGGAGATATTGGCCGAATATGCTAAAAATCATCTTGTACTCTTAGCCACACACGACCAGGAGTTACTTCGGATGCTTGGCGCAGAAATCCATGAACTGATAAATGAGTAAATGTATACACTAAATTGCTTTAAATGGCCGTTGGGTGGGCAGATGAAATTTCATCGATAGATATTGCCGGATCAACATATTCCGATTGTGTTGAGGTTAAGTGAAGTAGAACTGAAATAAGCAGCTAATATTTAAACATACGTATCGAAATCGGGCTGTGGAAATCACGTTCGCTGAAGACCGGTGGTGCGACTTTTGAGGTTCTCCCGCCTTTTTATTCCGCGCGACCGGACATTGTCGAGCGAAGAGGGCTTTGGCGGTTGAGGTTTTATGACTGCATCGTAATATAAGAGCCCGATTTTTTACGTCGATACTAGTTGCTTTATCCTTTCCATTCCGGCAGGGATTCGGGGGGCCAGCCTCGCATGGTTTCTCCTTGCCTAGAAAAGCGAAAATCGCAAAGGTCTCCTCCGTTCCCCAATGTCTGAGTGCGATAGAAATGAACGCCCATGCGCCGGAACATCGGATAGTCTCCTAGGCAAATATACGGGAGATATTCCAGTGCATCTTGCGCACGGTAGAACTTGTGAACGGCACATTCCATCACATCTTGGCCGAAATCGTAACTGCCGTCCTTACTCGGTGCATATACCGTAACAAAGGCTTCGGGATACTCTCGTTTTTGTGTTTTTGCTATTAATGCCTGACGTTTTTTAATAAAGGCAGAAGACATCATGATACGACCCATAATCCTGCCCAAGAATCTAGGAATCCGCTCGAAGGTGTTTTCCAAGGTTTTGTAGACCGTTTCGCCGATTTCGCTTCTTGAAAGTCCGGCGGATTCCAATGCCTTGATAATAGCAAGTAATTGCACGCTGCCTATCAAGTTTTGAGTGCCCGGCAGTTTTTTGCCGCCGATATAGGGCAGCTTCGGAATCATGTCGGAAAAGATCGCCCGCGCATGTTCATGAATTTCAGCTGTTTGATCTTTATTGAAATGTTTCAAGATCGGTTCTTCAGCGCAACGAAAAGCCTTCTCAAAGCCCTTC
The DNA here is from genome assembly GCA_012799825.1 of Clostridiaceae bacterium. Taxonomy (GTDB): domain Bacteria; phylum Bacillota; class Clostridia; order Saccharofermentanales; family DTU023; genus UBA4923. The sequence continues at coordinate 8,965 of JAAZKK010000007.1, forward strand.
ATCAGTTTAGCTCTTTGGTTCGTGTAATAGTTCATATTCATATCCCCCAGCAAGGTATTCACAACCTTAACTAACAACAATGCTAGACGCTGAAAGCACAAATCCATTTTCACTTGAAAGTTAGAATAAGCTAACCATCGAGAGTATAACACCATAAAAAAATGAGGGCAACAAGTTTTTCGCAGTTATACATAATCAGTCTTCTGGAAAGGGGAAACAGTTTAGATGGTATCAACAAAATTCAGATCCTTTGACATATAGCGCAATTGCCGTCGTTTCAAGGTTGTTCGAATCAGATACCTTGTCGGACGGCAATTGCGGTAAAAACGGTTGTACTTCATGCAGCGTAATTTAGCAGCTACCTTGAGATTACACTAGCTCCACATAATAACGCCTACACTTCCTCTCTTTTCTTCTCGATTCCTTGATTCATTTTTTCGATTTTGCTTTTCCATACCAAAAACTGTACAACCCAAATAATGATAAAAATCAAAGTAAAAATTCCGAAATATTTCAGAATGCCTAAAACTGTTGGCTCTAGCCACTTTGCAAAATAGGCTACCGGCATCATGACGAGTGCGGTAATGGCGAAATAGATGCCCGTCTGTTTGGCAATACTCCAATCTTCTATTTCCCATATGACGGAACTTGCTGCAAAAGCGCTCCCCAACAATCCGCTCAGCGCTGCTTGCAAGATAACGGCGTTGATTTCACTTCCCATCTGCTCAATAAGTCCGGGGACACATGGACTGTAAAATCCTTCGCCCCATACAAGAGATGCCAGAATGGTTATGATGTACCCGATCGCAATCCCTAACGGAAACCCCAATAACCCTCTCAAAACCACTTTCTTTTTCATTGTGCTTACCTCACATTCCTAAAACTTGTTTGATTTTGCTTACATATCTCCTTGAAGCATAAGTAGTTTTCCCATTTAGGAGAGAAACGCAAATCGTACCCACAAAACTCAAGTCGAAACTTTTGACTTTCTTCAAATTGACGATCTCCGAGTTGGATATCCGCAAAAAGAAATCGTTGCTTAAACGCTGTTCAACTTCATAAAGCCTTAGGCGAAACGTGTATTCACCCCTATCCGTTTCGGCAAAAACCTTGCCGCTTGAAGCATACACACGATAGATATCATTCGGCTCCAATACTTTTACGGTATCTTCCCTGAAGCCTGCAATCATTTTAATTTGATCGTCCGAAAGTTTTTTCATAAGCGCATTGATTTCGTCATTTATTTCTTTCGTCACGATAATGATCTTCGGCTCCGTGCAATGATCATCAATCCGAATTTCAACTTGCATTTGCTTACCTCCTCTTAGCTACGATGACAATGTAGAGGAATCAAGAAAAGTTTTCTACAGTTTTTCGATAAGTGGTCATTTTATTACTATAACTGGCAATTTGCGTGTTCTTCAAAATGCCAATGATGTTTTGTTAACTCTATCGAGGTTGCTTTTTCTCAGGAATCGACGATCCCTAATGCCTTGCTTTCGAGACAAAAATGATATAGGGATCTCTATCAGCAAATCGGAAACATGACTAAAGAAGACTCGCATATCTTGCATAAAGCTTTCAGTCTACAAAGTGATGGCAAAGAGGGTCTTTCCGACATCATGGTTTCCAATAAGGGTGAGTTGCTTTTATTCTGGATTAATCGTTTTTCTTTTATCAATACAAGAAGCTGTCGAAGACCATCAGTGACAAACTTATCGCACAAGCTTACAGGACATGTTAACTTCGATCAAAACAACATCGCGATGTCATTTTGATCGCAAATAAAATAATTTGACAATGTATGAAGAGGTGAAAATCCATGGCTGATAACAGCACCAAATATCAAGCTTAAAAACAGCAGTTGAAAACATGAAACAAATAAGTTAGACTCAACTAACTATGGTTAGCCATTCCTAACCGTAGTCTTGTGTTCAGAGAAGCAGGTTTTTATTTATTAGAAAACCATGTTGTGAGGAGGATATGAAGTGATTGCACTTAATGAGGTTAATGCCGGTCAAAAAGTTGTCGTTTCGGATGTAAAAGGTGACAAACGATTTCTTAGTCGAATTACATCCATAGGACTGACCATAGGTTGTGAGCTTGAGGTTTTACACAACGAAAGGAAATTCCCATTACTTTTTTACGG
>JAAZKK010000115.1 GCA_012799825.1 Clostridiaceae bacterium
CATTCCGGTGAGTATGATGGAGAGGCCACACCTGTTCCCATCCCGAACACAGAAGTTAAGCTCTCACATGCCGACGATATCTGGTTGGAAACAACCCGGGAAAATAGGTCTCGCCGGATCATATTCCTCCTTAGCTCAGCGGTAGAGCATTCGGCTGTTAACCGAAGAGTCGTTGGTTCGAATCCAACAGGGGGAGCCAAAGCCTAGAACGCAGTTATTGATACAATTTCTTGTATTGATAACTGCGTCTCTTTTGTTTTGAGCTTATTTTCTGTCCGGAATGAGTTGCGAGATTACTCTGTTGTCTTTGAAGCGGTAAAGCAAAGTATTATTGTTCTTCACCATTACTGTGTCCACAGTACTCATCTAGGGAGTGTTTGTGAACTTGACGTGCAGGGTATTATCATCAATGATGGCAAACATAAATGGAAATCGCGCTCGCAGAAAACCAGTGTGGCCTTCGGTGGCCGAGATTTCCACATAAAGCCGCTCGAGATTGAGTTTTGGTGATTTATTCGAAAAGGCGTATGATCTGTTTAAAGAGAAGACCGAAAAGTGAAAGGGAGCTTTGAGAAGAGAGTTATCATACAGTAGCTACATAACGTTTAAAGTTAACGCCAAAGCGATCACAATACGCGAAGGCTGATCGCCTAGAATAGATACGTAAAGCATGAACATAATATGGTATCGATCGTCATAGAATGGGTAGATGAACATACATGAAAGAGTTTAGTACGTTTACTTGGATTTCAATTTTTGCACTGGGTGCAATGTTGGTAAACAGTTTTGGAATTTGGGCTATTTACAAGAAACGTGAATGGGCGGAAAAGACAAAAGAATATTGTATGTGTTTTGCCGCAGGGACACTTATTTCCTCACCATTAATAATATCCTTGCCTCATGCCTTACATAAAAATTCCTATGCCGGATTTGCCGCACTTATAGGTTTTATGTTTATGTATTTTAGCAATAAGATTATCAAGTATAAAACGAAGCAAAAAGAGTTGGCATTTGGAATTACGGCTTTAGAAGGAATTGCTATTCATTCACTGATGGACGGAGTTATTTATACTGTCACTTTTAGTACAAGTGCAACAATAGGAGTGCTTACCGGTGTTGGATTAGTCATTCATGAGTTTGCTGAAGGTATCATAACTTACTCCGTATTACTTAAAAGTGGAATCAGTGGAAGGAAAGCCGGAGTTTATGCTTTTCTTGTTGCCGCCTTAACAACTCCAATCGGTGCTTTTATTGTATACCCACTTGTTCAAAAATTCCCTAATGATGTTTTAGGATTTGCGTTAGGATTTGTTTCAGGTGTTTTGATATACGTTTCGGCATCACATTTATTGCCTGAATCGAGTGAACACGAAAAAAGGCACTCTACCGTTGCATTTATAGCGGGCACTGTTTTCACATTGTTTCATATGTTTACCGGACACTAATTTCAATACATGTGACATCAAAGAATATTTGTTAAGGAGCATTGTTATGAGCGAAAAATGCAATAAAAACTGCGGCAGTTGTTCGGAAGACTGCGCAGAAAGGAAAGAACAGATAACGGATTTTTCCGAACATCTGCATGAGATGAGCAGTGTAAAAAAGGTCATCGGTATTATTAGTGGAAAAGGAGGGGTTGGCAAATCACTTGTTACCTCTATGCTTGCAGTCACCATGAATAGAATGGGTTATCGTACGGCCATTCTTGATGCAGATGTTACAGGACCCTCTATCCCAAAAGCCTTTGGTATCAAAGAGAAGGCTATGGGCAATAATTTCGGTATATTCCCTGTTAAAACAAAGACCGGTATCGTTATTATGTCGATCAACTTGCTCTTAGAAAACGATACTGATCCGGTTGTTTGGAGAGGACCGATCATCGCCGGCGTGGTGAAGCAGTTTTGGACAGATGTTATCTGGAAAGATATAGATTTTATGTTCATCGATATGCCGCCAGGTACCGGAGATGTTCCCCTTACTGTATTTCAATCCATTGCTGTAGATGGGATTATCGTTGTGACATCTCCGCAGGAGTTGGTATCGATGATCGTATCAAAAGCTGTTAAGATGGCGGAGATGATGAATATCCCTATTATCGGTCTCGTGGAAAATATGTCCTACTTTAGATGTCCTGATAACGGCAAGGACTATCAGGTATTTGGTGAAAGCCACATTGATAAAATTGCTGATAAACACAATTTAAAAGTTCTTGCCAAATTACCAATTGATCCGAAATTTTCTGATGCATGTGACAAGGGTATGATTGAGTTTTTCGATGGAGATTGGCTTGCTCCGGTTGCAAAAGTATTAGAAAAAACGGAAAGATACTAATGGTTCAAACAAATCAATATTTGTTTATGTCCTGACCGAGGCCGCCAATTATCGGTAAGCCGGGTACTTTTACTTATGTCATGAAGCAAGCATGAAGCAAGTTAAACCTTATTCCAACAAGTATGTGGTTAATCGTCACGATCAGGCCTTGAGGAGGGCCGCTGTAAGCTTATTCCGATAGATATGAAGATAATAGACTAACCGTTGCCTCTATCCCTTCTTTATGCCCTCTTTCCGAGAATCCGTCCACTTGAAAGGCAGCAGCTAAGATATTCCCTTTACCCATACCTGATATCGTCTTATAAGGTATGTTTTTTTTCTTGGCAATTCGTTCTAAAGCCTCACCCTGTAGGGCAACAGAGTATTCGTCTAAGCCGTTCTCCGCTGTGATAGCGAGTGCTTCGATTCGTAATGACTCTTCGAAATCTTCCGGACAGTATGTACCTTCGGAAACACCCGAAAAATCGCGGCGATCAGTCGTCTTGCCGTCAAAATAAATACAAATCTCTGTCTCTTTGGCCAAAGTTCGTCCTTCTTTCTGGAGCTTTTCCAGCGCGCAGATCAATATTGCAAAACTGCTTATCGCACGTAGATTCCGTGCCTTAATAAAACGTCTTTGCGTGACATGTACGCGAGGATCCGCTTCTACCCAATTTCCCGCTTGAATTCCTAAGTTTACAATGTCCTCTACAGTGCTCACCATCTCATCAAGCCGAACACTTAAACCGGCATAACATTTCCACAAAGTTCCGGTGTACATGCGTTCATCCGATGTGATGACCGTACACTGCTCACCCTCCATAAAATCCTGCGGACTTCCGGACAAGAGGATCCCGTTTGCATCAATAGCTGCAACACTTAATTCTTTGACCGGCGTTGTAAAGTGTATGATGCGCTTTGTCCGCTTTCCTTCTTGCAAGGCGCCATCGTCTATTACCTGCAAACGTGTCAAAAGTGCAGTCAAATCTGACTTCATAGCTCGTATGCGATTCGGACCGGTCAGCGATGCATATCGCACGAACAAATCCAAACACTCCATCGTTTTATTCCTCCAGTTTATTCCTTTAATTGTAAACATTCCGTCAAGTATTTATCTAAGCACTCATTACCGGTGGACAATCGGTGGACAATTTTTCAAATAAAATCGATTTTCCGGACGGTGCGCTCGATACCGGTGCACAGTTTTTCTAATTAAATTGAATTTTTGGACGTTGCGCTTGTGCCGATGTTTAATTTTTCAAATAAAATCGATTTTCTGGACGTTGTGCTCGGTGCCGGTATGCAGTATTTCAAATAAAATCAATTTTTTGGACGTTGCGCTTTTACTGGTGTGCAGTTTTTCAATTAAAATCGATTTTCTGGACATTGTGTTCTTGGTATACGAAAAGGAAGAGGCCGTCTCGATTTCGCTTAGTTTTTAGCGATTTTGAGACAGCCCCTTATAACGATTTGAGACTATTCTCTACGATTCTCCTTTATCCTTATTTTGCATAATACTTTTTGCGAATGAGGAGAAGTGCTCCGCCCATAGCCAATGCGGCAAAGGCCATAAATATAGTTGTCGGATTTTCGCCGGTTGTGGGTAATGTGATCACTTCTTGATTTTCAGTGGCGGCAAGAAATACAGTCGAAATACTGCGATTATTCGTATAGAGCATGGTCAATGTATGTTGACCCGGTGCAAGTTTATCTAAGTATTCCTTGCTTACTGTAACAATCGTACTTCCTTCGACGACTGTATAGTACTCGGCATCGACTATCTCATCGTCAATCATCAACCCGAGGAAATCACTGCAAGCTCCGTTACATGTGAAGGTTAAAACAGATGTGCCGTCATATTCTGAAATATTATCTTCATTTAATTGCTCATGATTCGGTAAAAGTGCCAAGACCTCGCTTGAATCTTCAGCCTTCATAAGAACGACATCTGCACGATTGCGCACACGAATACGATTGCCTTCCGGATCGATAGAAGACAGACCTATTGCTGAAACCTTATCGCCAACTTGAAAAGCAGGCATTGTCTTATCTTCACTCTTGCTATAGCCGATATAACCGTCAATGAAGACACGAATCGCGCCTGAACCGTCATCTACAATAATTGCACTGATGACCCCGTTCTCCTCTTGTATTTCTTTGACTTTACCTTCTACTTCAACTAACAACCCGAGGCTTTCCGCAACTTCTCCTGTATTGATTTTTGTAGGATCAAGAGGGTTTACGGCAGCATCAATCAACTTAATGTTATCGACGTTCAATTGTCTCTCGCCTTGATATGCACTGGTCGTGCCGTACAATTTGACTTTTTGGCCGGCTTGGAAATTACCCGAGATCGGGAAGATGTTAATTCCGCCGGTCGCATCTTGCACGTAGGCACTGTCAAAGAAAGCCGTATTCTTATCGTATCCGCTTGCATTTGATGTCAAGACAGCTTCGACAACAAAACTCTTGCCTTCCGGGGCAGCTTGTACTTCTGCAATGGTACTTACCGCTTGTGCCTTATCATATACAGTCAAATCAATCTCGGCACTCAGGACACCCTTGTCTGTGGTTACCTTAACTACGACAGTCTGGCTGCCTACTGCAGTCGTAACGATGTCGTGTGTAATCGTTACGTCGCTGCTTCCGGCAGGAATATTTGGTAGATTACTTGTAACGGTATGCAATACTGCACCGTCTTTGATTTGATACTCTACTTTATTAATTGTGGCGGCGTTCTTTGTCGTGTTCACAAACTTCGTCGTGATGCTTGTTGCTTCGCCGACAAACTCCAATTCCGTATTTTTACTAACAGAATCAATATCCACTTTTTCAATGAAGCCTGTCCAAACCGGAGCGGTTACAGCAAGTTCACCGTCTACTTGCGTGACACGCACATAGTAATATGGGCTTGTATTGGCCAGAGCAGTTTCCAAAGAAATAATATTCGTGTTACCCTCTTTTGCATACAGTACTTGGCCGCCTTGTCCGATGATTTCTACTTTTTGAATCACATCATTCTGATCCGGATCTGCAACATCTACTTTTATGCGGATATTATTGCCTGCCTCAATCGTTGAACCCATGATATTGCCATCGACATAAAAGTCAATCGTTTGGTTTTTATCCTCTGTAGCATAGACACGCAAGTCCAAAATACCTCTGACAATAGCTTCTCTGGTCAATGCATCTGCAATAACAACCGTTCTGGTGTCGTTTGCATCTCCCCATTTTCCCTTGTGGTTGTCTTGGTTGTTTGAAGGCGCCAATTTCCAGCCTTTGTCCAAAGCATTTGTGTATTGGCCGTAGCTTCTCCAATAACCGTTGCTTCCTACTTTACCTTCACCGTTTCCGACTTCAATGAGTTTCAAGTTTGTGTTGTATTCCGGTGTGTAATGTGCGAAGTCATCAAACGTGCCGAATGTAGAACCCGGGTGGTTGAATTGTGAGAAAGCCAAGGGATTCTTTGTGCTTACATCGGCCATAAGTTCGTAATATGCGAGCAAACCCTTGGATTCCGACTTATTGTTGTAAACAGGATGATTTCTCGATACAAAACCGTCTGTGTTGTAAGTATTGATATGACCATAGTTTGCACCGGACTTTGTCCATGTCATTTCATAGCCGAAAAGTGTTGCAAAGGTGCCGGGCTTGTTGTAACTATCTGCAATTTGCTTGTAGTGTTCCCATTTCTTCAACGTCGCATCCAGCGGTGAAACAAGACCGCTCTTGGAATCATAAATATCCCCTAAATTACCGTTTGTATCGAAATAATTCGAGTGGTCAGCCAGAGAAAAGAAATCGATATATTCCGCATTTTTTGCATATGTGTAAGCATCGTGTAAGGAACCTGCACCGTCGGAGAAGTTGGTGTGGGAGTGAATTTGTCCGCGATAGTGACGGAATGTAGATTCACCGATAAAGAATGCCCATTTAA
>JAAZKK010000073.1 GCA_012799825.1 Clostridiaceae bacterium
CCGAGATCTGCGAACGCAGATGATGAGAACTCGAATGAACACAGTATACCGTGATTGCCGTGCCTTAATGGCACGGATAATGAGAATTTTGTGAAGTTCCTCAATCGGCAATTCTATCTCGTGCCGTGCCTTAATGGCACGGATAATGAGAAACTACAAGTTAACGCGGCAAGCCGGAATAGCCGAGCTTTTCAAGCACGGATTTCGGAAATTCGAAACGGATCGTTATTTCCGGATCAACGACTTGACAGAACTTCAGATCACCGACAAGACTCATCAGGCGTCCGGCATCTCCATCGGGGAGGCCTGCAATCTCGGTCAGAAAATAAAACATGTTGTCGATCGCCATCTTATAAGCTTCGTCCGAGGTCGGAGCCGTTGCGACGGTGGCGTAAACGTCATCGTTTTCAATAAACGGTGTTGGCAGATTCGGCTGATCGACGACACTTGTCGAAAGTGTAATACGCGCAGGCGTTTCCGCCCCGCAAACGAGGACTTCTCCGTCGCCCATCAAGGCGTGCACGTCACCGCAGCCAAAGAGACCGCCATCGACAGATGCCTCAATATATAGTGAGGCGCCGGGAGCGTTCAGATTGCAGTCAAGATTGCCGCCATGTTTTCCGGGATTGCCGTTCGGAATGCTGCCCTCGGCAGGCACCAGACCGATCACACCGATCATCAGCTCATGGGGGAGCTTCAGATCGCCCATTGCCGTCGGCACATGTATGAAGCCGTCGGCATTCTCCATTACGGTCGTCTCCGCTTTGGTGATGCCGCTTATGGCACCGGCTCCTGCCATCGTGATCATGACAGATTTTCCTGTAAGCTCAATATCTTTAATATCGATTCTCACGATGTCGCCCGGTTTGACTCCTTCAATGTAGACGGGGCCGGTGGCCGGATTGATTCTATTCCAGTCAAGTACATCGAGCGTGTCGTCATTGCTCGTCAACTGATTTGCAAAGCAGTCGCACGTTTCGAGCACAAATGATTCATTTTGAGCCACCGACATTTTCGGCTCAAGTTCCGGTGAAAAAGCGTAAAATACCTGATCATCTTTTAGTGTTTTCATATAATTTCCTCCATTTTCTTACGATTGCCGGTTGGCTTAAGTTTTTTCTTGCCAATTAGTCGTTTGAAGCTGTTCAAGGTCAGCTCTCGCCCTCCTGTCAAGCCGTTCGGACGCCAAATTAAGAAAATGATCATCAAAATGGCGACCACAATCTCAGTCATACCATAGGCTTCGAATCCGCTTCTAGTCAATCCGAGCTCGACCTGACTCAGACCCTGCCTTGCCAAGGTAACAACAAGCGTTCCGAAGAAGGCGCCGGATACCGACATCGAGCCACCAATGACGAGCATAGACAGGACGACGAACAGCTGTGAAAGATAAAATGACGCCGCCGTGATTGACAAGATATAGTGTGAGTACAGGCCTCCGGCAAAACCTGCGATGAAAGCGCTGGCAACATAGCCGACATAGCGGACGGCGATAAAATTGATCCCGCTCGAACGTGCCGCGTAACGGTCATCCCGCGTAGCGCGAAGCTTTAGGCCGAGCGAAGACTCTTTGAACATGAAGACGGCGATGATGACCAGTACAGCGACGGCCATAACGAGTTCATACGTCGTCTTGCGCGAACCGCCAAGTGTAAAGGTGCGCGGTCCGTTCGTGACCTGCGACCACTGTGAGAGCACGACATTGATGACGATCAAAAGAGCGAACTGAGTGATCGCACCTACCGAGTCCGACAGCCGCATCAACGGCCAAGCAATCAGCGCGGCGACAAGCGTCGCGATGAGAGCGCCGGCAAAAAGGGCAAGAATGAAAGGAAGATGCAGCTTGACGAGGAAAGGATACATCGTCGGTATCTGCATACTTTTTAACATCGGATCCATCGAAAAAATCGCAGAAAAGAACGCTCCGATGCCGGCATAACCGACGTAGCTCCAGTTCAAAATACCGGAGTTTCCCATGTACATCTGGAAACCTAACACCATAATCAAATTGATCGTGCTTGAGGTAAATATATCCTCAATAAAAGGGATGTTCAGCCACCAGATAAAGAACCCGATCACGACGTAAATAACGATCAAAAAGAGCGGTGTAGACCATTTTCCAGCAAAATCGAAGCTTGAAAAAGATCCGGTAACGTTGGGTGTTGCTGATATCGTATTTTTCTTCGTCTTCATCCGACACGTTCCTCCTGATAGCTGCCTCGTATCAAGCCTTCCGGTCTCAAAAGCAGGAAAGTGATGACGATGATAAACATGATGGCGTCACGGTAAGAAAGCAGTGTGGTCGGCAATACCAATGAAAGCGTATTGGAAATAAACGCGTAGACATAGCCTCCGGCTACTGCGCCGGGCAGTGAGTACATGCCGCCGATCACGACGGCGATAAACCCGATATTAAGCGGTGTTCCCCCCATCATCGGTTCCACCGAACCGGTTCGGCAAGACCAAAAGATCGCGACAACGCCGGCCAGAAAACCGCAGATGATAAAAGCGACCGAGATGACCTGGTTCGCAGGTACACCCATTAATCGTGCCGTCACAAAATTTTCCGATGCGCCGCGCATGGCGATGCCAAGCGGCGTATATTTCATAATGAGTGTCAAAACGACCAACAAGACGATGGTTGTAATGATCATGACGATATTTCTTAAGGGCGTCGTTACGCCGAACAAATTGACATTTTGAGCTAAAACGGCCGGCACCGGTACAGGTTTGGAGCGCGGGCTGATGCCGATCTGGAACATATTCTGTAATATGACGCTGATCGCAAACGACGTTACGAGAAGCGCGTCAAGCGAACGTCCGCGAAACGGACGAAAGGCTACCAACTCACTTATATACCCGACGGCAACACCGACCAAAATAGCAATCAAAAACACGATCGGCCAAGGCAGATTCGTAAATGTGCCGACAAAGTACAGAATATACGCGCTGACCGTGATGAACTCTCCGTAGGCAAAGTTAATCAGCTGACAGATACCAAATACAAAAACAAGACCGAGCGCGATGAGAGCGTAGAGGCTTCCCATACTAAAAACATTAATGAAAAATTCAATTAAGATTTTGCCGTTCATACTCCGTTGCCTCCTTTGTTTGCTCCCAGATAGACGGCGGCGATATCAATACTGCTCTCCATATCTTTCGGACAGCCTGCATACTCAACTCTTCCGTTGGAAAACAGATAAGCGCGGTCAGCGATCTCCAGCGCACGTTTGGCATTTTGCTCAACCAAAAGAATTGTGATACCTCTTCCCTTGAGTGCAAGAATCAATTCAAAGATCTGGTCAACTCGAGTCGGCGAAAGGCCGAGAGAAGGCTCGTCCATCATCAAAAGATCAGGACGCGAGATCAGTCCTCGGGCAATGGCAAGCATCTGCTGTTCGCCACCCGATAACAAGCCGCCCGCCTGATCGTAGCGCTCTTTCAAAATTGGAAAGAGCTCAAATATATCCTCAAGGTCTGCGGCAAATGTCTTCGGCTTATAGCGACCATACGCACCGATTCTTAAATTCTCCCCAACGGTAAGCGTCGGGAAAATTTCCCGGCCTTCAGGGACGAGCGCCATACCGATTTTATGCAATTGTTCCGGCTTTCTCCCTGTAACATCCTTTTGCTTGAAACGGATGGTGCCGGACTTCGGCTTCAGCACACCTGCGATGGATTTCAGAATTGTCGATTTTCCCGCGCCGTTCACGCCGCAGATGCTGACAAGTTCGCCTTTATTTACGTGAAGAGAAATGCCGTGAATGACCTCAACAGCGCCGTAAGAAACATAAAGATCGTTGACTTCCAATATCGGGTTGGGGTCTTTTTGTGTTTCTTTTGTGTTCATTTTTACTTCGCTCATGACGCTGCACTCCCCAAATAGGCGGTGATCACCTCAGGATCCTTGCGAACGTCGTCAGGTAACCCTTCGGCAATGGTGCGGCCGTAATTCAGCACGTGCAAACGATGGCACAGACTCATAATCAGGCGCATATCGTGTTCGACAATGAGCATGCCGATGTTCTTTTTTGCAGGCAATTCTTTCAAGAGCGCGAATAATTCATCCGTCTCTAATTCATTCAAGCCTGCGGCCGGTTCATCGAGCATGACAAATTTCGGCTTAGCAGCCAGCGCACGCGCCAATTCAACAAGCCTTTGATCACGAAAGGTTAAACCTTGAGCCGGTTCGTTGATGCGGTCGCCGAGACCTAACTCGGTCAAGAGAGAAGCGGCCAAAACGGCAGCTTCACGTCGCTTGATGCCAACGCCTACCGCGCCGATCATGACGTTTTCAAGATTGCTTAAATTTTTGAATAGACGGATCTTTTGGTACGTTCTCACAAGTCCGTATACCGGCACTTTATACGCCGGAACATCGCTGATATCCTGCCCGTCGATTTCGATATGACCGCTATCCTTCGGCAACATACCTGTCACCATATTGATCGTCGTCGTCTTACCGGAACCGTTCGGACCGATCAGACCGAGAATTTCACCTGTTTTCAGATGAAAACTCACATCATTGACCGCTTTTAGACCTTTGAACGATTTGCTGATGGATTTTACGGCAAGTGTAGATAGATTCTCCATACGTCATACTTCCTTATTAAAGGCAAGCGTATTCCACAGGAGGAACACGCTTGCCGGAATGCTTACAAGGTCGCGCTCCCAACGAGTCAGATCGGAACGCTCAAGATTGACCTTATGGCTTAGGTAGATACTCTGGCGTCGCCCATTCGATGAATACGGGTTCTCCGTTGACCAGTTTCATAACGGCCGCAGCTTTGTTCGGCTCGTGGCCGCTCGCCGCATCCGACCAGTCGAGGTGACCGGTCAAAAGATCAAATGTGTTATCTTCCATGTACTTTGCCATTTTGGCTCCGTCCGTTCCGACTTCCTTCATCGCCGCCGCCAACACCATGACAACGTCATAGCCGGACATCGAAAATGGAGCGTCAACATAACGGCCGTGGAGCTTTTTGTAGGCTTCATTGTATTTGTCAAATCCGGGGACGGCTTCTTCACTGTTGAAGCTGTGTGAATCCCAGTAAATATCGTTGCCATACTCGGGACCGAGCAGCTCAAACAGTGCCGGATCGTCATAGGCGTCACCGCCATAGATGGGTGTATTGATACCGGCCGTGCGGATCTCCTTGATCAAGGTGCCAAGATCGGGCATGTAGGAGCTGATATAAATAAAGTCAGGCTCCTCCGGCAACGCTCTGTAGTGCGCGATGATGGCAGCCGTGTCAAGTTTGCCTTGGCTGAAGACATCTTCTAGCAAGACAGTTCCGCCGTAATGTTCAAACGATTCGATGAAATAACGTGATAGACTCTTCGTATAATCGATAAAATCGTCGGTGACGACGTAGGCCGTCTTCAAACCGTCCTTGACATAGGCCTTTTCAGCGATGACCGATCCCATCGTCGTATTCCACATCGACAATGTAAACTGCTTGTCACCCAGCATGGTACTGCCAAATAACGGCGATGACGCGCTCGGGCTGATGCCGACAATGCCGGCTTCTTGCGCGGCGCGAGCGGCAGGTCCGCCGAAGTCATAGTCGGAGGACGTGATGATGGCCACGACGCCTTGATCGATTAACTGTTTCGCGACTTCAGAAGCTGTAGCAGCATCAGACTTTGAGTCCATATTGCGGAACTCAAGCATCTTGCCGTTGATACCACCTGAAGCGTTCACTTCCGCGATGGCAACTTGAACCCCTTCAAGAGCAGGTGTATCGAGCGGTCCTTGAATACCTGTGATGGACATCGCTCCGCCGATAACGATCTTTTCATCGTCTTTCGTCGGCTCGGCCTGTTCGCGGCGACAGCCAATGGCGGCGGCGAGGATAGCCAGTACGAGCATGGCTACCAAAATGTGAGTAAATTTTCTTTTCATAGTAACCTCTTCTCCTTTTCCGCATTCTGCTCGAACGGCTTATAAATATGCACGTTCAACAGTATAAAGCCGAAAATAAGCCATTGGCGGAATGATGTCAATGCGGCAAAATAACGACGTTTTAACATTATTTTTCACCTATTTAGCCAGATTGCACGCAACAACCGATAATTTTTGCTATGAATAGAGTGAGAATATCGCTTTTATAGTTTTTTACGAGATAAAGAACGCCCTATCAAGTGAAAGTATTCATGCTGCTTATACACAACATGCACTACGATTTTGATAGGCTGTATGGATATTCAGTGAATGATTGAGCACCTTCTGTCCAATTACGAGTCCGATCATTCACAATATCCATGCCAAGATTCAAGGTGTCCTCGTTCGGGTTCTGGCAATTCGCCAAATAGAGATAATCACCTGGTCGTGTATCAATTGCGAAAGCGATCAAAAAAAGTACTCGATAGGAACGGATTCTGTGAGTCGCCTGTCACTTTTTCCTTATAACGCGACTCAATGGCATCTGAGAGAGGCAAACCGGGAAAAATCGCATATCTTCTGTAGAATGCCTCAAGACTTATATTCGATTCAAAGATATGATTGGCAATATCGCTGATGAAGTGCCGGCTATTTGGGAACGCAATACCGGAAATGAGCGGCACGCGACTCCAAATGACACGACCTTCTCCGATGTCGATTTCGGGCAGACCCATCCTGCTCTCAGCGCTGTCGGCTGACCGGATTCTCCTCTGATCATCGTCTTGCGCATTCTCTTTTACAAATGAGATATCTTCGAGAATTTTGCATAAATCAGCGAGCGCACGCGCCAGCGTCGATCTGGGATAACAATACTGAAACGTTATCCACCCATAAAGATACAGACAATGACCTGCGCGAAGACGAATCAAATTTTGTACGGGCTCAGTCTCATCTCGTTTTTTTAGTTGACTCAACGTTGAAAAGAGCAAGCTAAGATCTCTTTGGGTGAGGCTTACTGCAAAATCCTGCAGTTCCGTTTTGGTTACGATTTTTCGGATCTGTGTGCTAAGCCATGTAAACTGGTAGGACTCTTGCGCAAACAATGTCTCTGTCGGCAGAGGATGTAAATCACGGAGACTGCTCATCGCTTCACCTAGCGTTTTAAATCGCAGCGGAATTTTCGGCACGGGGACGGCTATCGCGCGCGTGTCCTCCGTAAACGCTTCTGCCGGTGTCTCTTCGGCTTCCGTCGATATGAGATCAGTCTCTGAAATACGGTGTGAAGCGGGAATGCGACGAAGCGTCGGCCTAGCAGAAGACGCAGGTATCGCGGCGGCAGGAGAAGTCATCGAAGGATCAGCAGGAGCAGGAGGAAAAGAAACAACACTTCTTCGATCAACCGGATCGTGCGGCATGTCAGACTCAGGAGAATCACCGACCCTCGATGAAAACAACACGTCCATATCTGACGAAGCTATTCTTCCTAACGGCACTCGTATTTTTTCAATTTTCTTATCCGATCTCTTGTCCGGCAGCGTCACCTGTTTTGGAGAAAGCGGCGGCGGGAATGCCGTCAGATCGTCTTCATCTTCGATTTTTTCTTCTCTTGTCTTTTCAGCTATCTTTTCCGGCTGCATCTCTTGTCTTGGGGAAGCCGGCAGCGGGAAAGCCGTTATACCGTCTTCATCTTCGGCTTCTCCTTCTAATTCTAATAAGGTATATTCTAATAAGGTATAAGATGCGATCTTATCTTCGTGCTCATCCTCATGGGTTAAAGATTCCGAGATCGCTTCCTCCGATAAAGATGGCGAAGAAATTTCCTTTGACGGCAGGTTCGCTTCCGGCAAATCATCAAGCGTGTCTGCATTATCCTCGATGATCGGCTTTCGAGCATCAGTAGGAAACGTCAATTTTAGCGGTCGAATCCTCGCGCTTTCTCGGTTCGCTTTTTTTTCGATCTCATCTGCCATCAGGCTCAGTCTCTCGTCTTATGGTAATCGTAATCAAACACGCATCTCTCGCTTGCGCGTTCAATCTGATCTCTTCATCCTCAGTTTAAACTCACACAGACAGCGCATCTGCCCGAGCATATTTCTCGCTCGCATGTGAGAGTTCCTTCTATTCATCCTTTTCATCTATGCCAAGTACCTTTTTGTTCATCGCAGCTGTAGTGCTTTGTTGCCTTATGCCGAGCGTCAACTACTGTCGCGTCCGCCGGAGACACGGCGGATGGCAGGCGGCAATGCATCGACGGCATCTCTTATTTCAGCGGCGGTAAACGTCAATCGTTCAACGACTTCCGCCAAGCTCGCGTCGAATTGTTCTAGTGTTTTGACGACGTAATCGGACGACTCTTGCGTAAAATTCGTCGTATTCGCTTCGATCGCGGCACTTAACTTCTCAAGCACTTTAATTTGCGAAGAGAGTTCTTCTTGGATCACGGCGGCGTCGCGCGTTTGCGTCGACGAGAAATCGCAGCTGGCACTAAATATGCGTGCATTTTCTGTGATGCCTTTATCCAGCGTCTCCGTGTAGAGGCGGAGTTGCTCGGCCATGTGATGGATATGTTTCGCAAGATCCGTCTCTTCTCCGGCATAGAGTGCCGTCATGCGGTCGGTGCTCGCGCCAATGATCTTGAGGTTGTCGCTCAATGACACCATCTCATCGGCAATATCGTTCTTGGCAAGAGCCATCACGCGAACAGCTTCGCGTACATCGTTGTGAATCGATTCGTTTCTATCGGTTGAGTCTTCAATGGAGCGCATGCTTTCGTCGACAAGGGACGATGTCTGTTCGACAATCGTTTGAATACCCTGAAGTTCATCATTTAGCTGCTGCATGTGATTCGACAGCGCCATAGAGACTTCGTCGGCAAATGCGCGAGCGAGCATCTCCATGCCGCGATCCTGCTTCTCCGAAAGCGAAACGGCAAGCGACCGTATGTCTTCAATGGCATGCCGGAGCGGCGGAACAACTTCATTCATCATCACTTCGCGCACGCTCGTGCGGATGCCCTCTGCGAAATCACCTTCGGCCAATTTGTCGGCAAGTTCGCCGAACGTTTGCACTTCTCTTCGCATTAATTCGCCATAGCGCATCACTTCGCTGATCATGGCTGCCAACCCGTTGCGTTCCTGAAACACAGGAGCAAAGCGTGTAATCTCGGAAGAAGCGCGTTCGATCAATGTCTCATACCTCGCGGCCATCGTGTTCTTCCAATATTTCGTGAGGAATAACGCCAGCACAATGCCAAGCACAACAGGCGGAAGCGAAGCGATCAATGTCGCGTTGCCAAATTGGAACCAAAGCATCACGGCGGCTATAACCGTGCCCGAAATAAGGCCAATCGCAAGGCACAGCCAGCCGGCAAAGCGAATACGGTTCAAAGCGGCCGGAATATCAAAACAGCGGTCAAGCGTCGTCAATTTCGGCACGGGATCCGGCAACCAAACACCCGCGTAAAGAGAGCGGCTTGTCCCCGCCATCTCCTTCGAAAAGGTTCTGAGTCCTTCCGACGGGGCATCTTCAAAAACACGCTCCAAACCATAGGCAGGAAGCTCATCGTCTAAAAGCTCGGCATCTTCCAGTTGCGATACTAAATGATCGAGCGTCTCGCTCGCTTTCTGATAATTACGTCTGCCGAACAAATACGCCGCCAAAAGGACGATCAGTAAGACGACAACCAGCGCGGCAGACACCGGAAACAGCATCTCAGCGGTTAATGCGAGAACAAGAGATATACGCATACTACACCTCGCTTATAAGGATCAATTTTTATTAAAGATACCACAATAAAAGTGTTAGCTCTTAAGAAGAGCGATCCTCCCTCTCGAAGGCAAGCTCAACAAGACGGCGCATCAAAGTCTCATCAGTATAACCGGCGTGTCGGAACAAGCGCGGATACATGCTGATACTGACAAACCCGGGCATCGTGTTGATCTCGTTCAGGAGAACAACGCCTTCATTCGTTACAAAAAAATCAATACGCGCCAATCCGTACAGGTCAAGCGCGCACCAAGCCTTTCGTGCGATCGATCGAATATCGGAGACAACCGACGCGTCAAGGTCTGCCGGAATAATCAATTCTGAGGATGAGTCCTCCTCATACTTTGAGTCGTAATCGTAGAAAGCACGGTCAGGAACAATTTCGCCAATCGGCGACAATTCAGGATCGTTGTACCCTCCAAGTCCACCGATCTCAACTTCGCGTCCCACAGCGCCCTGTTCAACTACAACACGGCGATCAAACAGAAATGCTTTGTCTACAGCCTCTTTGAGAGCTTCCTTTGACAGGACTTTTGTAATACCAAGAGAAGATCCGCCGCGAGACGGCTTTACAAAGATCGGACATTCAAACGTCTGCGCTAAAAAATCGACGTATGCCGCCTTGTCTTGATGCCATGACATCTCATCGACATGATGCCAAGGTGTATGCGGGATTCCCTTTTGCTCGAACAATGCGCAGGCCAACACTTTGTCCATCGCGAGTGCACTTGCCGCCACACCGCACCCCACAAAGGGAACGTGTGCCATTTCCAAAAGTCCTTGCATCGTACCGTCTTCACCGTAGCGACCGTGCATGACCGGAAAAACGCAATCGATCGGTATCGTTTCGTAGCGACCGTCCTCTTGGAAAACAACAAGTGCCGGGTTCTGCGCGTCGAGTGATAACGCGGCGCGTTTTACATAATCATCGTCGAGCCACTCGCGTTTCCGCATTCGTGAATAAGGACCGGTGTAGAGATACCAGTCCCCTTCTTTCGTGATACCGACGGTAATCGTTCTGTACTCTTCACAATGCGATAAAGCTTCGGAAATAAAGGAAGCCGACGACAACGAGATATCATGTTCACCGGACATCCCGCCAAAAATAACGAGGATCGTCTTTTTTCGCATAACTCTACTTCCTCAACACACGTTCAATAAGACGAGTATCGACACCGACATTACTCAAGCTCTTTTTTATTGCGCGTGATGTTGACGAGGATATCGGTGAGGTGATTTTCGAGATTGGTCAGCATTTCTCTTGTGTACTGAATAGCGCCTGCGCGAATCTCATTGCTCTGTCGGGTGGCATCATCAATCATCACGGCGGCGCCGTTTTTTGCCTGCTGAGTGATTTCATGCTCATCGATCATGCGAGCCATTTGCACTTCGGCATCTCTCATGATCGTATCCGCTTCACGGCGTGCTTGATTAATCAACTGTCGATTTTGCTGCAAAATCCAACGCGCGCGATCCAACTCTTCCGGCAAGCCTTCACGAATCATACGGACAAAGAAAAGCATCTCCTCCCGATCTACCATACATTTTTCGGAAAAAGGAACACCTTTAGCGTCAATCAGCGATGATTCCAATCGATCCAAAAGAGTCTCGACGCTTCGATCACGTTCCTGTTCACCGGGAAGCGGACGGCTATCACGCATGGGTTCTTGAGGCGGTCTATCTCCATGGCCGCGACGGCGAATATTATCTTCACTCATATGTTTTCTCCTCTCCGGCAACCTGATCTCGGAACATCGAAATGCGTTACAATCGCACTTTTCCAGTGTAGAAACACAGAGTGCTCCTGCCGGAATGCCTATATTGTACATCATCCTACAAAGATTTTACCTTATGTTACCCTATTTTATCGATTTTACGCGGCCATCACGCGCTTTGCAAGACTCGTATAGACCTCATGGCGTGCAGGATGACGCATCAAGATCATATGCGCTAATGTTTCTTGAAATATAAGCCGCTTGTCCCGATGCTCTCTTTGTCAGCAGTGCAGATCGACAAACGATAATGACGGCGCGAATATTCAAACGACATCAGGCGCGATAAGCTCTCGCAATGTCTTCTAAAATCACATCAGGCACCCATCCGCGCAAATCGCCGCCATGTCGCGCAATTTCGCGCACGGCAGATGAAGATATATGAGCCAACTCCGGAGCGGTTGGAATCATAACGGTCACCAATTCAGGATAAAGACGGCGATTGATTTCCGCCATGACCTGCTCTTCTTCGAAATGTGCTGCGCTACGAATTCCGCGCACTGCGACGCGAATCGACTCCGCTTTACAAAAAGCGGTCAATAATCCGACACATTCTTCGACGCGAACAAACGGTAACGGAGCGACTACTCGTGTGATCAACTCAACGCGCACATCAGCAGATAACGTCGGTCTCTTTTGACTGTTCTCACAAACGGCGACGACGACTTCATCGGCAAAAGAAAGCGCCTGTTCTACGATACGAAGATGACCCAAAGTGAATGGATCGAACGTTCCTCCGAATACGACCGTACGTTTGACGTCCATCTTGCTTTACCTTTCGCTTTCCGTCTTCTTTTCAGATTCTGTATCAGAATGATAAAAGGATAGCACGGTGAGACCGTACGTACAACGCTCAAAGCACGGCACACCTGCGCTGTCAAATGATATTGGCTCTTTTTTTCTGCTGCTTTCCAAAACGATCAAACCGCCCGGCTTAGAAAGCTTTGCCAGAGTAGGAAAAAGAGACGACATATGTTCACTTTCAAACGACCATGGCGGATCACAGTAAATGAGATCAAATCGCTCCTGATCGTTAAGCAAGCGCGATGTGACGCGATAAACATCGCCCGGTATAACGACGGCCTGTTCTGAAAAGCGTGTCTTCTCGATGTTGTGTCGTATTGCAGCAAGTGCTTCTCGATGGCGTTCCACGAGAACAGCTTTCTTGGCGCCTCGCGAGAGCGCTTCAAGCGCAATTTGGCCTGTGCCGGCAAAAAGATCGAGCACCACCGCATCAATAATGCGATGACCTATTTTTGAAAAGAGAGCCTCTTTCGCCCGATCGGACGTTGGGCGTATGATCTCTCCTTTCGGCACATAAAGGTGAATGCCTCGAGCTGATCCGGTGATGATTCTAGGCATATGATTCCTTTCAAATTCCCGGGCGTGCGAGGCGGTCGCCGTACCGTTCACGAAATGCGCGGATAACGCACGCGTTCTTCGATGAACTGAGGAGAGGATCTTCTAAGAAAAGCTCATCGCAAGCCGCAGACGCTTCACGCAACAACACCGCGTCTTCGTAAAGATTGGCGACCTTGAAATCGGGTAGTCCGTGTTGCTCAACACCGAAAAAATCGCCCGGACCACGCAGCAGCAGATCTTCCTCCGCGATCTCGAAGCCATCATGACTTCTGCAAAGCGCGCGAAGCCTGCGCCTGACGAGAGGATCGTCACTGTCACTTACCAGCACACAGAATGACGGAAGTGACGATCGTCCGACGCGCCCGCGCAGCTGATGCAGCTGCGACAAGCCGAACCGCTCGGCATTCTCAACAATAAGCAGCGTCGCGCGAGGCTGATCGATGCCGACTTCGATCACTGTCGTCGAAACAAGAATATCAATCTTGCCCTCCGAGAAAGCTTTCATCACCGCTTTTTTCTCGGCAGGCTTCAATCGGCCGTGCATCAGTCCGACAGCATAATCCGGAAAAACATCGCGTGAAAGACGTCGATACGTTTCCTCTGCGGAACGAAGATTAATCTCCTCGCTGACATCGATCGACGGACAGACGACATAAACTTGATGCGACGCGTCAACTTCCCTTCTGATGAGGCGTTCGACGCGCGGACGGTCATTTTCGCGTGCTGTATACGTCTTGACAGCCTGACGTCCTTTCGGCATGTCCTTCATGATTGAAATGTCGAGATCGCCATATAAAACCATGGCAAGTGTCCGAGGTATCGGCGTCGCGGACATAACAAGCACATGCGGTTCGAAAGGCGAAGAATCGGTATCCGTCAGTCGCAGACGCTGACTTACGCCGAAGCGGTGTTGCTCATCCGTTACGCAGAGTCCCAAGCGCTTAAAGACGACGTTCTCATTCAGGACAGCATGTGTTCCGATGAGAATATCAATGCAGCCGCGGGCAAGTTCCTCTTGCAAACGTCTTCGCCTTGCGGGCGGTACACTCCCGGTAAGGAGCGCGACCGTGAGGCCGCTTCCTTCCAACAAGGAAGCGATGGTATCGGCATGCTGGTGTGCCAATATAGACGTCGGTGCCATTAGAACCGCCTGATAGCCGCACCAGCAGACGGCGGCCATGGCAATCGCGGCAACGACCGTTTTCCCCGAACCGACATCACCTTCGATCAAGCGATTTGACGGAATCTTTTTGGAATAATCGTTGAGAATGTCGCGCAAAGCATTGATTTGAGAGGGCGTGAGTTCGAAAGGCAACTTCTCGATTGTCTCCTTTAGGCGCTCTTTGCACGTTTCATTCAAAGTCATGTGGGGACCTTTTATGTTGGCGCGTCCGGCTTTCAGTGCTCGAAGTACCGCGACAACCAGAAACAATTCCTCAAATGCCAGCCTTCGGTGCGCAATCGCGATGTCGTGCTGACTTTCAGGAAAATGGATGCGTCGCAACGCGAATTCAGCCGTCGCAAGACGACTAGAAATACGTACCGATGCCGGAAGACTCTCATCGATACGAAGACGAGGATCTTCTAAAGCGGCGGCTACCGCTTTTCGGATGACAGACACCGTAAGACCCTCCGTCAAAGGATAAATCGGCTCAAAAGGGACGGGATCGTCATCGTCACGGATCTCGGGATTCATGAATTGGCGATGGTTGCCTTTCGCTTCGATCTTTCCTCGAAAAAGAAAAGACTTACCGCGCGCCAATTTATCTTGTAACCACGGCTGGTTAAACCAGATCGTATTGATCGCGCCGGAACGGTCTGCAAGTCGCGAACGTATCCACGATAATTTTCCGCGGCGCCGAAGAGACGGAACGGTCGTGGGCGCGGCTTGGACGACACAGATCTCTCCTTCTTTTAGCTGACTTATCGGCACAGGCGAAGACCAATCGGCATACGTTCGCGGGATAAGCCACAGAAGATCGCGCACCGTTTCGATGCCAAGCTTTTTCAGAAGGCGCGAGCGCGCTATTGAAATGCCCGGAAGGATTGTGACCGGTTCGTCGATGAAGCTAGGCACTTTTAAATCAGACACAGTCGTCTTCCTTTTTGTCGGAAGCGTCGACAGCGGTGCCATACTGACAAAGATCACGTATACCGCATGAAAAGCAACGACGACACCTGGCTCGACATACCTCTCGCCCATGAGATACCATCAAGTGCCCCCAGCGCGTGCGCTCGTTTTCAGGTACTACGCTCAGAAGATCGCGTTCAACGGCAAGAGGATCATCGGATGTCGTGAACCCCATCAATTTCGCAAGTCGTTTGCAGTGTGTGTCAACAACAATTTCTTGCTGTCCAAACGCGTCACCGAGCATCAGATTCGCGATTTTACGTCCTATACCGGGAAGTTCCAGTAAAGCTTCCCTCGTCTCGGGAATACGACCGTCGAAGCGTTCTATGATCATAGACGCGCTGCCCTTGATGGCGCGAGCCTTGTTTCGAAACAAACCGCAACTTCGGATAATAGGCTCTATATCCGACAATTCGGCCTCTGCTGCGCTTTGAATATCTGGAAAACGATCAAATAACTCGGGCGTTATCTTGTTGACGCGCTCATCCGTACACTGCGCCGCGAGAATAGCGCCGACCATTAACGCCCATGGCGATTCAAAATCGAGCGTGCACGACGCATCGGGATATTCCGCCGAAAGCCGCTCGACAATCGCTTTCGCGCGTTTGGCATCTGTAAGGTTATTGATAGAGGTCAAGGCTGCTCCTCTCTGAGATAACAAGACAACGTCAATGTGCGTTTTTCTGACGGGCGATACGCCTTGATCTCCACATGGCCTCCAACAATTTGCGATTCCATAAAAAGAATAAGATCGTTGAGACTGACCATTCTCTGATTGTTCAGACTTAAGAGAATGTCACCGTTTGAGAGACCGGCAGTATATGCCGGACTTTCCGACTTGACACGCGCAATATAAAGGCCGTCAGGATAATCCATTCGCTCTCGAATCTTATCGTAATCTTCATCGCCCATAACGACAATCCCGAAGGACGCTTTTTGGGGCTCGTCCGGCATCCGATTCACCCGCGCGTTAATCTGTCGGATCACGTCCAATACAACCGGAGACGGGACGGCGTATCCTTGATTCTGATAATAAACGCGCTTTAGGTACCCTGTTGTGATGCCAACGACCTCTCCTTGCGTATTGAGCAAAGGCCCGCCGGCGTAATGTTGCAAAGTGGGAATATCGGTTTCTAAAAGCCCTACCGGTGAGCCGTCTTCCTGATAGATGGTCTTATAAACGGAGGTCACATAGCCTACTGAAAGTCCGCCCCGCGCGATCAAATCAGAAGGATAGCCAACACTGTAAACGGTCGAACCAACGATTGACAAATACTCTTTCGAGAGCGGCGCAGCCTCAAAGAGAATCCCGTCCGGATTCGTAATCCTAAGCAAAGCCAGATCAGTAATGGGGTGGACGCCTATCAACGTCGCTTCAAAAGCTTTCGGATAACTGGGCACGCATATGCTGATGGATGTACCGCGAATTAGATTGCCGCGGTAATCAAGAGCCGGCTCTAGGAGACTGTACGTCGTGACGACGGTACCGACAGGCTCAACCATTAGTCCCGAAAACAGTTCTTCGCGTTGTTCGTACAATTGAGTTTTCGGAATGACCACGCGGATCGACAAAACCGAGGGGACAATCATCTCAAAGATCTGTTGCAAAGGCACTTCGAGCTCGGTAGGAAGGGACGGCAACGTCGGTATTGACGATGGGTCAACTGATGGGTCGGTCGTCTCCATCGGGTTCGAAGTTGTCGTAGAAGTAGAAGGTTCAGACGGCGTCGTTGCAACTGAAGGCTCTGTGGCGGTCGGTGTCGTGCTGCTCGCCGTCGTAACGGGATCAGGCTCCGATTCATAAGTGACTATGTGGCGCTCTGTTTTTGTCTCGATGCTTTCCGAGCTTTCCGACACAAAAGCCGACGGATCAGAAACGGCATTCATTGTACCGCTCTCTTTGGGATCATCTTTCGGCAGACAACCTGTCTGCACCGCCGAAAAGATCATCACTGCTGACGCCAGAGAACAAGCTATCCGCAACAAACGTCGTTCTTTCATCCTGCGCCTATGCTCCTTCAGTGAACTGTTTTCCCTATTTCGGGATCTCACTCTCAATGATCACAATCTGAGAATGTCTCATTTAAGGTAGCCATCCTTTCATCGCACTGATCGCGATGAACCTTAATATCTCCGTCAATTTTACGCATTGCACGTGACTATATTGTGAACGAAAAAGCAAACCTCCGCAATACTTCCGCTACTCACAAGCTTTTCTTACTCCTTTGTTTGAACACACACCATCTTATTAAAGCCGCGACAAAGTAAAGCGGATCATTGCGCCGCCCAGCTCATCGGAGTTCGAGGCTTCAATCGTTTCTCCATGTCTTCGAATGATCGATCGCGCAATATAGAGTCCCAGTCCGGAACCTTCTGATTGACGCGATTTATCGGCTTTATAGAAACGATCAAAAACATAATCAAGGTCTTTTTTCTGAAATCCCGGACCGTTGTCAATCACCAAGACTTCAACGGAACGCGAGTGGATCACGGTGCGAATCATGACGATTCCGCCTTTGGGCGCGAAACGGATCGCGTTAGCGACGATGTTATTCAGTACTCTTGTAAGCTGTTCTTCATCGCCAAGCACGCGTGCGCGCGAATCCGAGGAGTCATCCGGATCGAGAATGAGGTGGATATTTTTCTCGCGTGCCATCGGCTCAAACGATCCCGCTACGCTCTCGATCCATTTGTGAAGATCAAAGACGTCCTTTCTGAGCGCCTTTTCATCCATGGCATGCGCTTGCTCGAAGAGGGCGTTCAGCAACTTCTGAAGCCGATTCGTTTCATCTTTGAGGATATTAAGACTATGTTCATATTGTTCGGGAGGAATCGTGCCGTCGCGCATCCCTTCCACAAAACCGGCGATGGACGTCGCCGGAGTGCGCAAGTCGTGTGACACATTGCTTAAAAATTCAGAGTGGAGCTTTTCTCTTTCTTCAAACTGCGCGATCAAAGTGTTGAAAGTCCTAACGAGGCGTGTCAGATCGTCTTCTTTCATATGCGGCTCGGTTTCGCCTTCCCGCCGGTCGTGCTCTTCCAATTTATCAAGCATCGGCGCGCTCTTGTCGCGACCTATTTCAACACGTGCCGAAAGATTCCCTTGGTATACTTCGTTCGCCGTTTTAGCTAACAGAGAGATGGGGTGCGTGATGTTTCGGGAAAGCCAGAGAATGATCAAAAGAGAGAGTACATAAGCGATTGAAAACGAGAGCGGCACATTGTTGTCCAGCAAAAAACCGACGACGCTCAAAGGACGATACGACTTCATGAGCAGAACTTCGCCGGAGTAGCTGTCCCCGTATGTGTCGATGGGAGCACTTGAGATCAACCAAGACGAGGCGTTCGGCAGATACGGATTGAAAACCGTTTTGTCGGCAGTTTGGCAGTAAATCGCACGCACCGTATTCCGCGTCTCTTCGGGCAGTTGGTAATCACCCGTGCCGCCATCTTCTCTTGAAAGGAGCGCCATGGTTTCGCTCGGCATACCGGTGTGGTAAATAATGCAGCCGTTGGCGTTGACGACCCAGACAAAGGCACCGGTCGAACGCGTAGCAAAGGAAAGATATCCCGTAATATCCGAGCTTGTAAACGTCAGACGCTGATCATCCATCCTTCGTGCACTTAACTCAGAGAGCGCGACGGCGTTTCGTCTTAGCTCCTCGCGGCGCTGCTCATTCGATGAAATACTGTATACCGATCCATAAACAAGCGCGAGCACAACGAAAATCGCAAGAATCGCGATCGAAATCGTCAGGATCGTTCGCGCGTAAATAGAAAGGCGGGGTTTCACGAATCGAGTTCTTCTTTCAATTCAAATTTATACCCGATGCTCCATACCGTTTTAATCTGCCATAACGGATGGTCAATCATATCGAGTTTCTCTCGAATCCGCTTGATGTGAACGTCGACGGTCCGGGGCTCGCCGTAAAAATCAATGCCCCAAATATGCTCTAAAATCTGGTCGCGAGTGAAAACGCGGTTGGGATGTGAGGCAAGGAAAAATAAAAGCTCCAGTTCCTTTGGCGGCATATCGATCTCTTCGCCGCCGATGCGAGCCGTATAGCGTGAGCGATCCACTACAAGACCGGGAAGCTCCACCACATCATCTGAAAGGTGGTCTTTATCGTGACGCAACGTATCGTGTTCGTTGACTCGCCGGAGCACAGCTTTCACGCGCGCAAGTAGCTCTTTCGGCTCAAACGGCTTTAAGATATAGTCGTCGGCGCCCAATTCAAGCCCAACGACCTTGTCCAGCGTATCGCCTCTTGCCGTCAACATGATGACCGGCACGTTCGATATGCGCCGCAAAGCGCGCATGACATCAAATCCGCTCATGCCCGGCAGCATTAAATCCAAGATAATGATATCCGGCTGAAAAGATCGCACAGTCGAAATGACAGCATCGCCCGTATAGCAGGACGTCACTTCAAATCCATCCTTCTCAAAATAAAGTTTTAAAAGCTCACTGATGTGAAGATCATCATCGACCACCAGTACGCGTCGTTTACGGTTCATCGCAGCCTACCTTTCAGAAAGCGGCATCAGGTGAATCGACATCATGAGACGAGGGGTCATCGTCAGTCGTTGCGGCAACATCGGCCAAACAAGCGTCATCAATCGCGGCGACAGCATCATCAGACAAGGTGACACCATCGAGTGAATGGGCGCCATCAGACGCCTGCCGGTCTTGTTCTTGAAGAATCCGCATCTCTTCGACAAAAGAATGAATGTCGCCGAAGTCGCGATATACGGAGGCAAAGCGAATATACGCAACTTCATCGAGATTACGAAGATACCGGAGCACCAACTCGCCGATTTTTGATGTTGTGATCTCGCGCTTCATCATGTTGCCGGCCACACGCTCAATCGTATCGATCAGGCGTTCGATCTGCTCAGTCGTAACGGGGCGCTTCGCGCAACTTTTCATGATACCCATGAGCAGTTTTTCGCGGTCAAACGGCTGCCGGCTCCCGTCTTTTTTAATGACCATGAGAGGCAGACTTTCCACCTTTTCGTACGTCGTAAAACGCGCGCCGCAAGCGAGGCATTCGCGACGCCTGCGAATGGCCGCCCCGTCTTCCGCCGGTCGGGAATCGACAACTTTATCGTCGTTGGCATCACAATAAGGACACTTCAAGGGCTACCTCCTATGATGCTTTGTAATACAAGCTTAGACAATGAGGCCGGATCCAAAGATCCGGCCGCGATGTTGGTTCTATAAAACAATAACCTCTGCTCCTGAGACGCATCGGTCGGCAATATCAAGTTGCCGATCAGTTATCGTCATCTTTCAAAAACCACGGCAGGACGCGTCCTTCAGAACGGCTCTGTCTCGGCCGATTGACCTCACGATCCGGCGAGGGCGCTTCGTCAAGAATACGCGGCTGCGGGTTCGACGGCACATTGTCCTGCGCCCTATTGATCACGTCCACCATCTTCTGATCAGGCATCCTCTGGCTCGAACGGCTAAATCCGGTCGCGTGTCCGCCACTTTGCATCGGTGTATCGCGGCGCGGCTTCAGAAACTCCGGCAAATCATCGATGCTCGCTTTCTGCGTCGCAATCGGACGCGACGGTGCGGTATAAGACGGAATGGAAGTAGCGGACGATGAGGACTTGATCGTGCGACTCTGTACGCCATCGCCTTCAAAACGGCTGGCAATGATCGTAATGATGAGATCATCTTGGATCGTATCATCAATGACGGCGCCAAAGATGATATCAGCATCGGGCGAAACGGCTTCGCGCACTTGTGAAGCGGCTTCGTTGATCTCTTTGATCTTAAGATCGTGTCCGCCCGTAAAGTTGATAATGATACTGTGCGCGCCCTCAATGGTCGTATCGAGAAGCGGACTCGACATAGCCTGCTTGACAGCGGTCGCCGCACGGCTCTCCCCGCTTCCGCGGCCAATGCCCATATGGCAGACACCAGCGTCGGTCATGACGCGACGTACGTCCGCGAGGTCGAGGTTGATCAGACCGGGCACCGCGACGAGGTCAGAAATGCTAGAGACGCCGTATTGTAAAACGCGATCAGCAAGACCGAACGCTTCATCCAGCGACGTGTCATCGCTAGCAATTTCCAAGAGCTTATCGTTCGGAACGATGATCAGCGAATCAACATGCTGCTGGAGGTCGCGGACGCCTTTCTCGGCATTCTGCCTGCGCCTGGCGCCTTCAAAACGGAAAGGCATCGTCACCACCGCGACAGTTAAGATACCCAACTTCTCCGCGGCCGCTGCGACGACAGGAGCCGCACCTGTTCCGGTGCCGCCACCCATACCTGCCGTGATGAAGAGCATATCCGTGCCTTCAATCGCCTTCGATATTTCTTCTATATTTTCTTCCGCAGACTTCTGACCAATCTCGGGTATAGCGCCCGCACCGAGTCCGCGTGTGACCTTCTCGCCAATCTGAATGGCTTCGCTGGCCTTTGAGTTGAGCAGAGCTTGGTGATCTGTATTAACGGCAATAAACTCTATGCCCTGAACGCCTCCATCAATCATGCGGTTCACTGCGTTGCATCCGCCACCGCCGACACCGACCACACGGATTCTGGCGTATAGATCATCTCTCATTCCGATATCAAAATTGTAATCTGCCACAGTAACGAACTCCCTTCGCGTATCTTCCGTGCACTTTAATTGTCATTACAAGCTTACAACTTAAAATTTGAGCACTTTAAAATAAAACGATATGCCTGAATTGCATTCTACATTAACGCACTTATTCTGGCAAGTCAAAAATGAAAAGAATTCATGACGAAATGATTAGTTAATATTTTTAAAAAAATCATTGTAATGACATGTTTACATATTGCGCGCTCGATTAGCACAGCCGTCATTTCGTTATCCTGAGACAACGTATTTTGCCCCTCTATCATCAGTTGTCTTTATCCATACGATTGCGCCGCGCGTTACGCTCTTTCCAGCGCCTTGCGAAAATATTGGCAATATTGCCGATATTTTGAAAAATCCGGTACGTAAATACTGCGGCGATCACCAGCGCAAGATCAAACTGCAGTTGAACACCAAGTGCTGTCAAAAGGCCTGCTGCTACGACGTTAACGATCAAACGGAAAACAAAGCGCGACGCATTGAAAGTCTGCTTAAGGAGTTTCAAATATCCGGACGTCAGAGAGTCGAGTCCGACGAGCGTAAACGTCGTGAGATAAGGAATCAATTCCTCGGGAATAGGAACATCTAGAAAAAGACCGAGTATTAAACCGATCAGTATGCCGATGAGAATAAACAACGATATTTCCTCTCAGACTTACATGTCACTCAAAGTGGTCATGACATCTCAAGAATGTCAGTATGCAGCGTCAGGTTTAAAAACGGATCTTTCACCGGTCATATCCAGCTCACCGGTGCCTCGTTCTTTGAGTTGCCACGTGTTGATTAATTGGGACAACAATGCCAATTTCTGTTGTAATAACCTGTTGTCCTTTATTTTAACACGTATCTCCCCCCCTTGCTCAAGCGGAATAAATAGATAATACGTTTCTTTGTCTTCATGTCTTATTTTTCTGACAGCGTCCATCAGGAGAATGCCGCCAGTTTGATCCGCATCATCTTGACGGATCATTGCCGCCGTGATGCTGAGGACGGAATTTAGTTCCTCCGGATTTTCAACGGCAATAGGCTTACCCGGCACAGCCGCTTCAAGAAGGCGTACCCCCTCAAGGATCGGCAAATCAAACTGCGGAGATGAAATCATACGAATGACGTCGAAGTTTCGATCCAATAAGGCGTATCCGTCCGTCAAACGCAACGCAATCACTTCTGTCTTCTCGTAGACATCAATCACCACCTGAGACGGAAACCGGAAAGCGACACGCACTTCGCGCAGTATGGGATTGCTCTTTGCGATGCGCTCTTCAATCTTGCCATATCTGAGCCCAAACCACTGAGCTGCCGAACCGCCGATGCCAAAAATGAAATGTTCGCCGATCGGCTTGTCTACACTCTCCATGATGTCAGAACTCGAAACGTGCTCAGTCCCTTCAATCACAAAAGACGTAATGTAAAATCCGGGATAATAAATAAAGAATGCAGCGATCCCTAGTAACAGTGCCAAAACCAACAGAAACTTCAAAAACCAGCCGCGAAAAAACGAGATTAAGTTTTTGCGCTTTCTTAGACGTTTACTCTCATCAGAGTAAGGCGAAGGCGCAAACGTTTGGGGATAACCGTCCTGAGCTCCTTTTCTACTGAGATAAGGTTCATTTTTTTGGCGCTCCGGAGCGTTGGAAGACTGATTTTTGCCCGAAGAAGCAGAAGACTTTTTTGAAGGAGCGCGACGTCTTTGTGCATTCGCCGATCGAGATGACGCGCGCTTGGGCGTCGGCGCGTATCCGTCGCGTCGACCGGAAGATCGCGAGTCCCGTTCATTTCGATAATCAGGACGTTGACGTCCGTCGCTCCTTGATGAGTTCACCTTCCGGCGCGTCATGATCACGCACCGTCCATCATCTTAAACGTTTTCTCGACGATCTTTTCAGCGGCATCCATGACAGCAAGTTCGCCCGCCTTCTTGCCCATGAGTTCTAGCGCTTCCGGGTCGGAGATCAACTGTTCGATCGTGTTGAGAAGAACATTCGCGTTAAAGATACGATCTTTGCACACACGGCTCGCGCCTGCGGCTTTCATGATGCGCGCGTTCTCATTCTGATGGTTGTCTGCCGCATAAGGGAACGGAACCAGCACGGAAGGTTTCGCCAAGGCCGTCACCTCCGCCAACGTCATCGCGCCGGCGCGCCCGATGTAGAGATCTGAAGCCGATAACCAAAGCGGAAGATCTTCGATGTAATTGTGTGCCTGCACATGCGGAATGCTGTTTAATCTCTCCGCCATAGACGGGTCGCGAAGCTGACCTGTGCTAACAACCACCTGCGCTTCGGGATAGCGTTTAAGAAAATGAAGCCACCCTTCCCTCGCTTCTGTACCAAGACCTTCAACGGCTTCGTTCACCGTCTGCGCCCCGAGACTTCCACCCGTAATGAGAATCAAAAATGTGTCGGGTTCAAGACCAAGCTCATGGCGCGATGATTTTTTATCGAGCGTTTGAAAAATAGATCGAACCGGGTTTCCGGAGAAAGCTAGGGAAACATTGTCTCCAAAATTTGAGCGACTCGCCTCGTAAGAAATAAAGACACATCGAGCGCCCTTGGCAAACAGACGGTTGGCACGGCCGGGTATAGAATTCTGCTCATGAAGAAAATAGGGTACACGACAAAGGCGCGCGGCTGCAATTAAGGGACCTGTCACATAACCCCCTGTTCCAAAGACGAACGATGGGCGCTCCTTGCGAAGGAAGAACAGACTTGACACAATGCCGCGAAGATTCTTCAAAAACCAAGTGACGTAACTGCCGACGCGTTTGACAGGAAGCGGGTACGCAGAAATTGAATAAAACTCAAATCCTGCTTTACGCACACTGGACTCCTCAAGACTTCCTTTTTCACCGCAAAACACGATACGCATGGAGGGCGACGCCTCATGGAAAGCGTCAGCGATAGAGAGCGCGGGATAAATGTGTCCGCCTGTACCGCCGGCGCCCAATATCAACGTATGAGTGCTTTGCTTTGTCATGCCTCCGTCCTTAAGTTCGATCAATTTTCCTCCATAATTATCGAAAGCTCCTGATCTGCCTCTGTCGCAGATTTGGAGATGCAAAGCAACATCCCCACCGCTGCGCAGAAGAACAGGTTCGACGTGCCGCCATAACTGAAAAATGGCAACGATATCCCCGTGGCAGGCATGATACCCACCGCCACGCCCATATTCAAAAAGGCTTGTAAAACGATAAAAATCGTATACCCGGCGGCGGCAAGCCGAGCCATTTTGCTATTTGCTCGACGCGCGATAGAAAGCCCACATACAAGAAACAGTAAGAAAAGCGCCATCACCGTTAAGACACCTACAAACCCCAATTCCTCGCCGACGATCGGAAAAATAAAGTCGTTGTGAGCTTCCGAAAGCCAGTTTAATTTTTGCACACTCGTTCCAAAGCCCTTGCCTGAAAAACCGCCTGAGCCGAGCGCGATCTCGGCTTGCGTGACCTGCATGCGCTCATCCGAGGTGGCCGCTTCGGGATTGTTGAACGTGCTCACACGCTGTCTGGCGTACGAAAAACGGGCATCCACCATCGCGGAGAACGAAGTGTGTTCGTCATCGAAATAAGGATATAGCACGGCTACCAAAGTAAGCAAGACGAGCACGATCGCCAGCACCTGCAATCCTCCCAGAATTAAAGATCTTTTTGGAATACCGGCAAGAAAGAACATGACAAGCGTCAGTAGAATCAAGATGATCGCACCTGAAAGGTGCGGCTGGATCAGAACAAGCACCACCCAAAGCAGTGACATGAGCGCCGGCTTCGTCACATCGATGTACGCTTTTTTCCACACGCTTTGACGAGCACGGGACACAGCATTGCGATCATCACGGCGCACATCGCGCACATCGCGCGAAGAAGACGCCAACGCTCTTACACCGGCCTGCTGTTCGCGTCGGCGTTCGTACGAACGCACAGTAAAATAATTGGCAAGGAAAAATATCAGTGCGATCTTCGCTAATTCGGAAGGCTGAAAGCTAAATGCTCCAAGGTTTAACCAGCGGCGCGCACCATTGATAGGTGCGCTGAAAGGACACGCCACAAGGAGCGGCGCCACCAAAAACCAGACAAAATAGCCTAATCTTTTACGTGTAAGCTGTCGGAACGGAACAAAAAAGGCGAACACTATGGACAATAAGACAGAAATCAACGTGACGCCGGCATGTCGACGTGCCAAATGCGAGGCATCCGCTTCAGGTATCACCGCGACAACCGGCGGTTCCTCAATGCCATCCGTTTTAGAGGTCGCGTAATCGACGCTTGTCATGACAAAACTAGTTCCGTAACTTGCGCTAAACATCATGAGAAAGCCGAACGCAAGCAAAAGAAACCAGCAAATAAGAAGCGGTAAAGACATCCGATAATTCGAAAACAGCGCGTGCTCATCCGGACCTGAGCTGTAACGCGGTTCAGGCGGCTGCGCGGTATCTTCATTTTTCTTAACAGGCAATATACGTGTCGCTTTCAGCCAATTCATCGCCATCTCGCCACCCTCTCTCTAAAGAATATATCCCGTTGTGAAAAGCACACCTGCCAGTGCGCCCGCGACACCGACGAGCACAAATGCCCTAACGACTTTCGTCTCATGCCAGCCCATGTACTCAAAATGGTGGTGTAGCGGCGCCATTTTGAATATACGTTTTCCTTTCGTCGCTTTAAAATAAGTTACCTGTATGAGTACCGACATGCCCTCAGCCACAAACACTACTCCGGTCAGAAGCACGAGCCACGGCATACCGGAAAAACACGTCATGAGAGCAAAACCTGCGCCGAGCGCAAGTGAGCCCGTATCGCCCATGAACACTTGTGCCGGATACCGGTTAAAGATAAGAAAGCCGAGCACTCCTCCCAAGATCGCCAAAGAGCAGGTCATCAGACCGGAAGCGATCTTTAAAACATTGGCCAAAAGACCAAAGGAAAAAAATAGTCCGGACATTGCCACTGCCATCAAAGAGGACAGCAGACCATCAAGTCCATCCGTAATGTTGACAGAATTGCTGGTGTAAAAAAGAAACAGTGTTATAAAAACGGCGTAGAGTACTTTCCAAGCACCGGTGATCGGAATGATCCGCGTCGCAAAGGGCAGCAAAAGAAAGGATCCTGAATCAGAAAACCAGACGGTGTAAACGGACGCCGCGACAGAGACGACACCAAGGAGCACAGTTTTCTGCCTGACATTCAATCCCTCTTTAGAAATATGAACTTTGATATAGTCATCTATAAACCCCACGCCGCCAAAGAGCGCCATAAAGAGGACAATCACACAAACATCGCGCGCATCGTCCAAAACAAACAACATGACAATAGCGAAAAGAACAAGCGGAATCAAAAAAAACAGACCGCCAAACGTCGGTGTTCCCGATTTCTCCAGATGTGTTTTTGGACCCTCATCACGCACCTGCTGCCCATGGCTTCTCGCCCTGATGCGAGGCAGGAGAAAACGACCGCAGACGACCGTCATAACGAAAACAGCCAGAGCGGAAATACATGACCGAAGGACGTCCTCTAACGCAAACATCTCAATGATTACCCCACACTTTGCGCACTTCGTCCAAGATATATTCAAGACCGTAATAACGCGATCCCTTAATGATCAAAAAGTCACCGGGACGGAGCTCTTCTAAGACAGAAGGCAAAGCCTGTGCTGACGATTCAAACCATCCGACGAACCGATCGCGCGTAGCCTCCTCCTCTAATAGGGCGTCGCGCGTCGCCTCAGTCTCTTTGCCGACAAGTATGACGCGGTCAACGCCGGCATCTCTAATGTCCGAAGCGGCTTCCTGATGCGCCCGGCGAGAATACTGTCCGAGTTCGCGCATGCCGCCGATCACCGCGACAATCCTCCGACCCCCGGCAAGCAGCTCTGATGTTCTAAGTGCCGCTCCAAGCGATTCCGGCGCCGCGTTGTAAGCATCATTCAGGATATCGAGGCAAGGTAAACACAACCACTCCTGGCGGCTTTCTGTCATCACGAAGCGCTTCGCGCCCATTGCCGCTTCCTGCATATTGAGTCCGAGAACGTACGCGGAAGCCAGACCGAACAGCGCGGCATGAACGAGGTGAATACCCGGATATGGAATAAAGATAGGCCAGCGTTCATCCGGTGCCAAATTCGATCGACCGATAAACGAAAGGCCTTTCTCACGATCAACGTGGACGTGCTCTGCCCAAAAAACGGGCACACCGTCTCTTTCCAGACGACCGACATTGTGCTCACTGGCGACGTACCAGATCGAAATGCGATTGTGGTGTTCCATGACCCACGATTCTAAAAGAGGGTCATCACCGTTGACAATCAAAATGCTATTGTCTTTCATACCGTCAACGATAGAAATTTTTTCTTTCAAAATATCCATCATTGAGCCAACGTGCTCGGCGTGCGACATGCCGATTCCCGTGACGATGCCGACGTCCGGCACGGCAATCTTTGCCAGCTTTGAAATTTCACCTCGCCGATCCATCGCCAACTCAGCGACCAGAACGTCAGTCTCCGGACAGGTCGACAAAATCGTGCGCGGCAAACCGACTTGATTATTAAAATTGCGCTCAGATTGTTCGGCTTTCACTTGAGATGTGATCATCTGGTAAATCATGCGACGCGTCGTCGTCTTGCCCACACTCCCCGTCACACCGATGATATTCGCGTTAAGTACGGTGCGAAATCCCTTGGCCATATCCTGATAGGCCTGCCACGTATCTTCTACGACAAGGACATCCGGTGCGTCATCGTCATGACAGAGACGCTCGAGAATAGTGGCAAGGCCTGTGGCACCGCGCTCACAGACGACCATACCGGCCTGCTTTTTGATCGCTTCTTCCAAGAAATCATGCCCATCAAATTTATCGCCTTTCAAAGGCACAAAAACCTCACCGGGCGCGAGCGTGCGCGTATCGGTCGAAATCGACGGATAATAGCGTTCAGGATCCGCTGCGTGAACGCAGGTCTGGAATAGTTCTCCTTTTGTCCACAGCTTGAGCTGTGCGGGCAAAAATCGTGTCATAGGTTACTGTTCCCCAAAATAAACTTGTATCACTTCTCCGCGCAAAACGCGCCCCGCCATATTTTCCCTTTCAGACTCGGTATGTCTCGAAGGCGCTCCTGCCGGATCCTGTCCGTCATCTGCGGGAACCGGACTTTCCATAGGAAGAATGCTCTGCCCTGTCGCCTTGCCTTGAGGCGCGCCAACCGGAAGGATAGCAACACCGGCTTCGGCGGCAAGATAAATACATTCGTGGTATGTTCTTCCACGAAAATCAGGCACAGCTATTAATTCTACTCCATTTGCATTGTCAGGGTAAAGCCAGACTGTCGAGCCGTACCCGACTTGTGAACCCGGCGCCGGCAATTGGCAAGCGCAGGGGCTATCCAAGAAAAAA
This sequence comes from Clostridiaceae bacterium, assembly GCA_012799825.1. Classification (GTDB taxonomy): domain Bacteria; phylum Bacillota; class Clostridia; order Saccharofermentanales; family DTU023; genus UBA4923. Next base: position 28,913 of record JAAZKK010000073.1, read on the forward strand.
GCATCTTCAGGTACAACCGGATTCAAATTCGTTTGTTGTAAACGGCGCGCCGCCTCGCGGATTGTCATGCCTTCATAATTCTCGAGTGTTAACGTTTCTGAAAGTGACTGCACCTCTTCAGTGGAATAACTTTGTAATAAGCCGACATGGTTAAGCACGCGTGAAGCGACACGCGTCGCGCAATGTGCCGCCAGTCGGCTGGAGACATCGGTTTCTGCCTTCCTAAGCGTAATCAAAGCCACATAGCGCGGCTGATCCGACGGAAAGAGGCAGACAAAGGAACATGTCAGATGTACGATCTCTTCCGGTTCTTCCTGCTCGCCTTCCGCTGTCTCGGAAGGAAGAACATACTCAATATCGGTCGCAGTGCCCGTTTTACCCGCCATAGAAAAACCCATGGCACCAAATGTGTTCGTCGCTGTTCCCTTTGTCAGGACGTCTTCCATCATGGAGCGCACACTCGCGCACGTCTCGCTCGACAACATATGCTCATTCATTTTGATATCAAACGGCATCATCGACTCAATCTGCTCTTCTGTCGTTCCAATTGCTATACGCGGTGTCACCAAATGACCGCCATTGCCGATCATAGCAAAAAAACGCGCCATCTGGATCGCTGAAAATGAAGATGACTCGCCAAAACAAAGGTTGGCAAAGTCAATGGGCATTGGGTTGGCATGCATAATGCCGCGCGCTTCACCCGGTAAATCCAATCCAGTCGTACCGGACAGGCCGAGTCTGTGAATCCAGTCATAATACGTTTCCATACCGATTTCATTGGCTAATCTGACGAAAACGGGGTTGCAGGATCGGTAAAAACCCTCGCGAAGTGTTTCTGAACCATGACCGCCCTCTGCAGCACAGCGTATAGGTATACCTTGAACGGTAACAGTTTCATCTGAAAACAAAGTGTCCTCCGTCGCCGACGCGGTCTCAAGGCCGATGGCCAACGTAACACCTTTGAAAACGGAACCCGGTTCATACAAATCTATAACGTTGATGTTGTTCCAAAGATTAGAAGAAAGATAGGCGAGTTTTTCCTCCTCGGACAACGACTTCCACGCATCTTCTGTAAAACCGAGCGGCAAAGCGGCAGGGTCATCTAGCTCAAAAGAACTGATTTGCTCCATAGCCAACACATCACCCGAATGCACATCGAGCACAATGCCCTGTACACCGGCTCTCAGGCCGGCAGCAGCCGCCATAGAAAGCAATTCTTCGCGCAGGATGCGCTCTACTTCCAAGTCAAGTGACGTTACTAGATGTTGACTTTCCTTGATGGGACGCGAAACCGTCGCCGAAAAGGGCACGATTCCGCGTGAACCATAATTGTTGTGACGTGCATACGTATATCCGGCATGACCGGATAGCAGCTCATCATACTGCGCCTCCAAACCGGACACTCCGGTCAACCTGCCGTCTTCTTGTATAGTCATACCGATCACTTGAGAACCGAGCAATCCGTTGTTATAAACGCGTTGTTCTTCCGAGTCAAAGCGAAAACCGCCGACATGGTTCTCGTTGAGCCAGACGCGCAGTGATTCAGCGACTTCCTCTTTGACACCGGCGGCGATTTGAACATATGTCACAGGACGCCTTTCGTTCATATAATTTTTCAGACCACGCCACCCCTTGGATCGGTCGGTGAGAACCGCCTCTTGAAGTGTCGCGCTCTTTTCGTCGCTAAGATCTAATGTCTCTGCCATCTTGTCGACAATCTCTTTTACGGACACGCTCTTTGACCATGAGTAAACATCGGACGGCGTCATACCGATCCGATAAGTGTACGTTGAAAGGACCAATGGATATCCTTTGCGATCGAGAATCATCCCGCGCTTCGGAACTTGGGCACCCGTCATGAATTGTTGTTCGGCCGCTTTAGCAGCGAGCGCGTCATGCTGAACAATCTGAACGTTATAAATCTGAAGGGTTACCAACAGCGCGACAACAAAAAAAACAAGCGTTACATAGACCAGCTTGCGATTGAAGCGTCTCTCTGCAATCGATGTAGCACGTTTCGCTTGATTTTTGTTATTGCCACGCTTCATACGATATCTCTTTGATATTAAAAATACGCCATCTCACATTGTTTATCGACCTCCGCCTCGGACGGAGACGATGACGAACGTATAAAGACTTCTCTATACTGTTAAGACTGTGAGCGAGGAGGTAAACAAATGCCTCCCGCCTTCAGTCGTCAGAGCGCTAACGCCCCAGAACCCATTGTTCGATAATTTCCGAATTGTCATTCGCTGAGCCAAGTGCCGATAAGGCGCCGAGCGTGCGATTCGATTCTTCCAAATGAACCATCGCGTCCGACGAAGCTTTTTGCATACCGAGCGTAGCCGAAGCCCGCTCTTCAATCGCTTGTAGCGACGTCTTAGAAGAAAGCTGATCATATACAATGCTGCTCTCTTTTTTGTACTCGCCGATCTGACGCCTAAGACCTGTGTTGTAAAAGCTCATTTCGGCGATTTTAGCGCTTCGCCATGCGATGAAGCTGGCAGCTACGAGCACGATAAGAAAGACAGAAAAAAGTCGACGAAGCAACTTGGCACGCATCTTTCCCGCGCTGTAATAATCATTAAGCACCGCCTCGTTGTGCTGATCTCTTTGAGTCTTAGTTTTCTTGTCGACGCGTTCGATATCCGGCATCGGGTAGTTGATTGCAGGCGTATGACGATGCAATTGACGCGCTAAATTTCCTTCATCATATCGACTTTTCATATTACCTCTCCTTAAACTTAAAGGCGCGCAACCTGGCGCTGCGAGACCTCGGGTTATTCTCTTTTTCACGATCTCCTGCAACGATAGACTGTCGTTGCACGGCGCGACCCAACGGTTTTTTACCACACACGCAGGGCAAATCGGATGGACATTCACAAGGGTGCTCCCATCGCCGCATCGCCTGCTTGACCATGCGGTCATCAATCGAATGAAAGCTAATAATTACAACACGTCCGCCTGATGCCATGATGTCAGGTATTGTCTCTAAAAGCGTTGACAGCTCGTCATATTCGTGATTTACGGCCATCCTTACCGCTTGAAAAACGCGTCTGGCAGGGTGTCCGCTACGTCTTGCTTTGGGCGGTACTGCTTGTGAGACAATTTCCGCCAGTTTCCCCGTCGTTCGAATCGGCATTTCACGTCGAGCATGGACGATCGCGCGTGCGATCCTTGCGGCATATTGTTCTTCTCCATAAGCTCGAAAAACACACGTCAATTCATCTTGTGTCAATGTCGCGATCAGCTTTTCCGCCGTCTCCTCTTGTGACCTGTCCATCCGCATATCCAATGGTCCGTCATGCAGGTAAGAGAATCCTCGCTTCGGATTATCAAGCTGATGGGAGCTCACTCCGAGATCCGCTAAAAGTCCATTTACTTTCCCGCGGTCTTCCTCAGGCAGCCAGTCGGCTAACGCAGAAAAGGGAGCTACCACCGTTCTAAATTGCCCTGTCGCTTTGAGTGCAAATAGGCGCTCCTCACATATCCTTACAGAGGTAGCGTCACGATCTGCCGCGTAGAGCCTTCCATTATCCCCAAGTTTTTTAAGTATCTCCGCGCTGTGTCCTCCGCCTCCGCAGGTCAGATCCAAGTAAAGCCCATTTTTCTTAACATCAAGTGCTTCCATCGTTTCCTCTACGAGGACAGGCGTATGCCACGCATTAAAGTCCCGGAATGTCATATTTAGAAAGATCCATCTCAGCAAGCGACTTGGAGGCTTGCATGTGCTGTTCAAAGAATGCGGAAGAGCAAATCTCAATCTTGGAGAAAACGTCGATGAAGCATGCTTCTTCTCCCGGCGAAACACCGATGTGCTCCCAAAGGAAAGCCGGCACCATGATGCGACCCTGAGCATCAAACTCACACAAGTTCGCCGATCCGAGGATGCGACGCCTCATCAAGCGTATGCTGACATCCGTCGCGGAAAGGCTCAAAATCTTTGACTTGAGTTCTTCAAATTGATCCGGCGAGTAAGCAGCAAGAAACCCGTCATCCACACTCTCCGTCACAACCAAGGCGCCATCAAGCTTCTCCCGCAATTTCACGGGAACAATGACTCGTCCTTTCCGATCTATGGTGTGTGTATAGCGTGCCACGTGACGTTTTCCTCCAAAAGCTCTCCTAAGTGAAGCTATATTAACATAAAACCCCACTTTTGTGTTAGAAAACACCCTAAAAACCCACCTATTTTCAACTAAAAACAAAAAAATAATGAAAATCACTTTAATTTCTTCAAAAATTTGCACTTATTAACTGCCATTGTCAAAAATTGAGCAAGCTTTTCCTATCAAGATGCTCATTGCGAATCAGGCTCTCATTTCAGGTGGACTAAGCGAGAAAGACAGATAAGCAAAACAACCCACACAAACCAGAGAAGTCATTTACGGCTTCTGAAAACAGTAATCGTCATGTTTATGTGGGAAGATGTTGAATATCTGTTAGTTATTAACCCGATAGGGTTCTTACCTTTGAAGGTATGGTTGTTTTTCAATCACTAGAGTTCGTTACATCGACAAAAAATGTTTCATTCACTGAAGCCAGAATTTATCAACGCTACCAAGCTATCTACTGCCACTTGCTCATCATTACCATCAGCAAGGATCTGCACTACATCTCCCTTTGCAAAGGCCTTTGATAATATCATAACAATGGACTTAGCGTTAACAGCATCCTTCTCATCGAACCTTTTGATCTGTATTTTAGCATCATATTTCTTCGCTTCAGCAACAAATTCCGCTGCAGGTCTTGCATGCAGTCCAGAAGGGTTTATTATGACGCTTTCCTTTGAATACATGGATTAATACCTCCTCGAAAAGTCAATCCTGTACAGAGGCAGCCAACAGTAGCGCCTCTGTTTCCTTACAAGACACACTGGCACACACCTGTGCACCCAGATGTTCAAGATTTTCATCTTTAGCTTCACTTCCACGCCGAGGATATTCTCCGTTTCATAGTGAAAAGGTGTGAAGCTAAAAGGTGTGAACTGATAGGCAGATCCCACAGCATACCCATATGAAACACCCTGACCTGATATAATCTTTGAAGAATTGTCCTCCTATTAGCACGTGATTACGGACGTTTTATAAGTTTGATATATAACCGATAACGATCTCCACGCGTTAAAGAACAACCATATTCCACCAGTCGACCCTGTTTGTCTGAAACTTTTCTCTGGTTTCTGCTTAACGGATACCCTACGGGAACGTTCAAAAGCGCAGCTTCATATACTCCTGCACTACAGACTTCTACGATTTCTTCCCCTGACTCAAAATCTACTCCATGACTTTCCATTATTTCATAAAGAGAACAACTTGAAAAATCTGTTGACTTCCAATCCATACGCTCATGGACGTGACTTGGTAAATATGATGTCGTCAATATAGTGGGAACCTCATCGATATAGCGCACGCGTTGAATCCGGAGAACAGGTTCACTATCCATTTCCATGTTGTTTTGTAGTTCCTCGTCAGGAATGATAAGTTCTACCGAAATCACAACTGCACGCATCGTAATTCCGCGCTTTTGGGCATCTTTGGTGAAGCTTTGAAGTACTGCTTGGCAATCCTCATAGCTGTTGTTTGCCACAAAAGTGCCTCGGCCTTGATGCTTGGTAACATATCCTTCGGTTTGCAGTTCACTAATAGCCGTACGAATGGTTGTGCGGCTTACTTGGTAGATGGATTCCAGCTCCGCCTCAGTAGGAAGAAGATCTCCTGGACGCAATTCGTTTTCTTCAATCAACGCCAATATTGATGTTTTTACCTGCTGATACAGTGGTTTATCTTCCTTTTTTGTTGCCATTTACGCTGCTTCCTTTATGATATAAATCGAATTTTAGAGTACCGCACTTATATTTCAAGGTACAATTCTTTCAGTTGCAAAATCGCAATGAGTTCACTATTTGTGCTCATACTATCCAATTAATTTAGCTCGCAATATGCTTTTGCCAACAATGCAGACACGCGTACGTTACTGCGAACAATTTCAATATTTCTAGCTAAACTGGTGCCCTTAGTGTAATCGCAGACTTTATGCAGCAGATAAGGGGTGTTGTCTTCTCCGCTAATTCCTTCGATCTTCGCCTGCTCCACAGCAAGCTGAATCACCTTTTCCAGCTTATCGCCATCCAATTCGAATTCTTCCGGAATAGGATTTGATACTACAACGCCACCGTGAAATCCAATTTCCCATTTGGCATGTAGAAATTTGGCGACATCTTCTACTTTATCAATTCGATAATCTGTTCTAAAACGGCTCGTTCGCGAAAAGAAAGCCGGAAAGCTGTCCACTCCCATACTAATAACGGGAACATCCTTTGTTTCCAGAACTTCCTTTGTTCTGCCAATATCAAGAATCGGCTTACAGCCTGCACAGACCACAGCGACACTCGTCTTGCCCAGCTCTTCAAGATCCGCGGAAACATCCATCGTAAATTGACCGTCGCGACTTACTCCGCCAAGTCCACCCGTCGCCATAATGCGGATCCCTGCCATGGACGCAACCCGCACTCCTGCAGCAATGGTAAAACCTGCATTCAAACCGTTGATAACCGCGTAAGGAATCCCCTTTACAGAAGCTTTCATGGTCTTAGTTTCAGGATGATCTTTACGGTTCGTAAAACACGCAATCATATCCTCTGTCATGCCAACCGTCACGTGTCCGCGATATACGCCGATGGTGGCCGGTACAGCACCGTTTTCACGTACAACCTTTTCTGCCATTAAAGCAGTTTCTATATTAGATGGGTAGGGCATGCCGTGAGAAATGATGGAGGTCTCCAGCGCAACTACCGGGCGGTTTTCATCAAGGGCTGATTGCACCTCTTCACTTATAACAAAGCGTTCTTTCCAGTTCACTTCTATTCACTCCTGCTGAAATTAATCATTTGTGTAGCCCGCGGGCAGACAATCAATCCGACCGCGAAACTTCACAGTCACGATACTTATCAAACTACCTTTATGATTGCAAGCAATCCTACTGTCGCCATCAAGATAAACATAACAACAAGTGGGCTGAGTTTCTTTTTGAACAATTTGTAACAGCCCAGCACGCACAACAGTGGTAGAAGTTTCGGCACCAAAGCATCCAGCAGCGTAGTCTGAAGTGAAATAGCACCTTCGCCTGTGCCGATGGAAATGGTCGTAGAGAGATTAACATAGCTTGCTGTCAACGCACCCATGACGCAACATCCTACGATGCCAGCTGCAGAGATAATCGTGTTCATGAAACCGCCGTCCAGAATCTTGTTCACGGCGGAACGGCCAAATTTGTAACCAAGGTTGATCATAAAGATGGACTCTACGGCCATCCCGCCAACCATTAGAATAGCGGATACGAGAGCCCCCCAGGCACCTAGGCCGGAATCCAAAGTTAGGCTGACGCCAATGGCAAGAAACAGTGTGTAAATGATGCCTTGATTGACCGTATCTCCAATACCGGCCAAAGGACCCATCAGACCAGCTTTGATGGATGAGATCGCCTCGGCGGGAACGACTTCATTGCCTTTTATGGCACGCTCTTCTTCCATAGCGATGATGATACCCAGCAACACAATGCCCAGATAAGGTTCGTTGTTATAGAACTCCATGTGCCTCGTCATCGCTTCCGATAGTTCTTTTTTATCCTTGTAGAGTTTAGCTAGAATGTGGGTGATAGCGTTGGTAAAGCCAAGATTATGAAAACGCTCGTAATTGCAGCACTGGAACTGCAGCAAATACATTTTGAACCACGACCACATAATATCACGCTTGGTCAAAACTCCGCTGGTAGTAGCAGTTATTTCTTTTTTCATGGTCTTTTCCTCCTTACTCTGAAGTTTTTTTCGCAAGTTTCGGGATAACATGTAACGCTGCAATAATGAATGCAAAGAAGGCAACCGTCAGCGTATTCAATCCCATCGTTGCAACGAGAAGAAATCCCAAGAAGTAATACGGAATGAGACTTTTCTTGAGAATAAATGTCAGGGTCATCGCAATACCCATGGCAGGAAGAACACCGCCAATAGTATTGATAATCCTGATGACCTTCTCACCTAAACCGCTATAAACAGAAGCGATCGCATCAGCGCCAAAGTATACAGCCAGCGTAGTGGGAACTGCCGTGATAAACAGAAGAGGAATCTGAGGGATCCATGTATTAATAATGTTAATGGCCCTTACCCGACCCTCTGCGCAAGCTTTATCACCTATGTGCATAATAAATGTGTTGATTGTATTCCTGAGCGGCCACACCCAGGAAGCAATGAGACCAAGTGGAAGAGCCATAGCCAGCGCTGCGGCGGTATCCATGTTGCCGGCAATGGCAAATGCTGTTGCCACAACACCTGCAAAAGTCGAGTCAGTCGTGGTCGCACCTCCAACCAGCATCCAGCCCATATAAATAAGCTGAATATTCGCGCCAATAACTGCGCCGGCAAGCGGGTTGCCCAAAATAATACCCACAATGGTTGCGCCGATAAATGGACGTGTAATCGTCAGCCAGCCATTCAGCAGAAATGAACTGCCACAGTAATAGGTGAGGCCAATGAGAATTGCCTGAAATAATGTAATATGCATAAAAACACCTCGTCTTAGACCGTACACGGTCTACTGCTTTATTCAGTTTTTAGACTTTTCCGGAACACCTTTTAATAATTAAACTCAATGTCCGTATTGTTTTGTCTAGATCTTTAGATTTTAGCCATTAAATCAACCGGTTTTTCGTTGGGCGTCATCTGTATAGTTGTCACAACACCGTTCGCCGCCAATCGTTTAAAAATTTCTGCTTCTTCCGATGAAATTGCAATATTTTTAAAAAGTCGTTTTCTCCCGGGTTTTGTCCCCATACCGCCCAAATTCAGTTTTGTGATCTTGATCCCTTTGCCCACTAAGGCCTCAACAGTGCTCGGATGACGCACAAGAATCATCAGCGCCTGTTCACGAAACTTGTCGCTTTTAAGGCTATCCGCGGCCATATCTACGGTCAGAACTTCAATCGCGACATCCGCAGGCGCCGCCATCACGACTACCTTTTTCAAAAATTCATCCGCAAATACACCGTCGTCGACAAGAAGTATCCGATCGCAATGGATATTTCGCAACCACTGCGTAACGACTTGACCGTGGATCATCCTCTCGTCGATACGCACTAACTGGATATTTGCCACGTCGCCACACCTCCTTTCTTTAAGTTTGCATTCGCTTTCCTACGTCAACGATAGAAGTTAGTCCTGCTTCCAATACCATATTTTTTAGTTCTACCAGCTCGGTTTCAGAGGAAGAGGATAGTGCTTCTATTACCATTCCTAAGTTTGCCCCTGTCACCAACTCGACATTTGATCGGTTGAGTCGGTAAGCAACAGCATTTGCTGGTGAACCTGCAAACAAATCTGCTATTACCAGTACGCCTTCACCGAAGTCAAGCCGATTCAACTTATCTTCCAGCATGTGGGCAAAAGCATCCATATCCTGTCCAACAATTAGATTCAAGGAATCGCAAGGTGGAAGTTCTTCACCTATAATCATTTTTGCACTTTCAATGAATGCACTTGCCAGTGGCGCATGCGATACAATCAAAATCCCCACCATTTTTTTACCTCAAACAAGTTATCATATTCTTTACACACCTAATCGTTGCTAATATATAAAACTCATCATTATGTATCGATAAAATACAAAATACTGCAACTGTTCTATCAATTTGATCATGATGTTAAACTTTTATACTAATAATTATTTTGAAAATAGCAGCTCCTATCAAACATGATAACCAATTATGAGTCTTATATAAGGTTTTTGTCAAGATAATGGCTTTATTCATCATGATGATTAGATAAATATTGCACAATTGATTATTACCATTAAAGATGACATGATCCGATTAACTTGTCAACCCCATCTTGCCTTTTCTTTTTAGCCCCAATACTATTAGGATTGAAATCTGTTGGACTTATGATGGTATCCTATATTCTAGAGACTAATTTTAGGAATAGCGCACAGCAGATGAAACGAAATTCGAACTTACAGAAAAAGTATCGTTGAAGCACAGCAGAATAAGAAGATCAATGAAGTAAGAATACAAGTGTCATTTCGAGAAATTGACGACCAGTATGAAACGTGTTGTCGACGGAATAAAAAACTCAGTTTGATACAGACTAAAGCAGGAGCAGTAAAAGAATCTTATGGCGAGGTGCTAATGGAGCTAAAAGAATTTTTTGAAAATAATCCGCACGTCGCCTTAGCTTTTTCAGGCGGGGCGGACTCCGCCTATCTCCTCTATGCGGCAAGCCGCCATGCCAAGAGCCTTCGTGCCTACTATGTCAAATCTGCCTTTCAGCCTCAGTTCGAGCTCGAAGACGCAAAGCGCCTTTCGGAGCAGCTTGGCGTAGAGATGACCATCCTGCCGCTAAATCTCTTGGAAGATTCCGAAATCACAGCCAACACCTCAGACCGTTGCTATATCTGCAAACAAAAAATCTTTTCTACAATTCTCGAGGCAGCTCAGAAAGACGGTTTTACTTTACTGATAGACGGCACAAACGCTTCCGATGAAGCAGAAAAAAGGCCCGGCATGAAAGCGCTTCAGGAACTTTCTATAGCGTCACCGCTTCGTCTCTGCGGCATTGGGAAAGACGAGATCAGGCGACGTTCTAAGGAAGCCGGTCTTTTCACGTGGGACAAACCGGCCTATTCTTGCTTGGCCACGCGCATCCCGCAAGGCGAAGTAATCACCAAAGAAAAATTAGAGAAGACAGAGCGGGCAGAGGCTTACCTTGCGGCTCTCGGTTTTTCTGATTTTCGCTTGCGCCTTTTAGGCACAAGCGCCAAACTCCAGCTCCCGGCGTCACAGATTGAGACTGCATTGCGAAAACGGGACGCCATTTTGAAAGAACTTAAAAAAGAATACAGCGCTGTGCTCTTAGATTTGGAGGCGCGAGATGAATAAAGAGACAAAGGCCATTCTTGAGGCAGTACAAGCGGGCGTTCTATCCGTCCATGAGGCCATGCAAAAGCTCAAGGTATTGCCTTTTGAAGACATCGACTTTGCCAAAATTGACTTGCATCGCGGCCTTCGACAAGGCGTATCCGAGGTCATCTACGGTGCAGGCAAAACAGCAGAACAGATTCTTGGCATTATTGAGGTCATGCTGAGAAACGGGCAAGAGAACATCCTCATCACGAGACTTAAACCGGAAGCGGCAGATGCGATTCAGAAGATACACAAAGAAACGTTTAAATACCGTGCCGAGGCAAGAATCGGTATCTTGGGCAAACTGTCCCGACCGGACGGCATCGGCAAGATCGTCGTGGCTACAGGCGGCACCAGTGACATTCCCGTGGCAGAGGAAGCGGCGATCACGGCCGAGTTTCTCGGCAATGAAGTAACGCGTCTTTACGATGTAGGCGTCTCGGGTCTACACCGATTGTTCGCCCATCTCGATGACATCATGGGCGCCAGCGTCATCATTGCGATTGCAGGCATGGAAGGCGCTCTGGCGAGCGTCATCGGCGGTCTTGCTGATTGCCCTGTGATCGCCGTGCCGACGAGTGTCGGCTATGGAGCAGCATTCGGCGGCCTTACCGCCCTTTTATCAATGCTCAACTCCTGCGCCAGCGGCGTTTCTGTCGTCAACATCGACAATGGTTTTGGAGCAGGTTATTTAGCAAACTTGATTAATCATATGGAGGCCAAATCAAAATGAAAACACTCTTTATAGACTGCGGCATGGGTGCTGCAGGCGATATGCTGACAGCAGCTCTCTTGGAGCTTTTGCCTGAACCCGATACTTTTCTTACCGAATTGAATGCGCTCGGAATTCCGGGCGTCCTCATCAAGCGAGAAAGTTCAGTTAAATGTGGCATCCACGGTACACGCATCTTAGTAACCGTAGATGGTATTGAAGAGGAAAGTTGTGACGTGTATGAATATGGACAACACCATCACGATCACGACCACCATGACCACGCGCACTGCCACGATCACGTTCATGAACACCATGACCATGATCATCACCAACATGATCATGCGCACTGCCTCGATCACGCTCATGAACACCAAGGCCACGATCATCATCACCATGATCACGAACACGACCAACATGACCACGCGCACTGCCATGATCATGAACACGACCACCATGACCACCACGACCATGATCATTCGCATACGCACGATCACAATAGCCTCAAAGAGATTGAGGAGATCGTCCAAGGCCTTGAGCTATCAAATAAGGTAAAGAAAGATGTCATGGCCGTCTACAAACTTATTGCCGATGCAGAGAGCCGTGCCCATAACGTTCCGGTGACCGAAGTTCACTTTCATGAAGTAGGCGCCATGGATGCCATCGCCGACATAACAGCGGTCGCCATGCTCATGGAAAAGATCGCGCCGGAACAAGTTGTCGCCTCCTCTATCCATGTCGGCAGTGGCCACGTGCGCTGCGCGCACGGCATACTTCCCGTTCCGGCGCCCGCCACGGCCTATATTCTTGAAGGCGTTCCTATCTATGGCGGCAGAATCAAGGGAGAGCTTTGTACGCCGACCGGAGCGGCTCTATTGAAGCATTTTGTCGACTCTTTCGGAGAAATGCCCGTGATGAAAGTCGAAAAGATCGGCTACGGCATGGGTAAAAAAGATTTCGAGGCGGCCAACTGTGTACGTGCTATGCTGGGTGAAACGGAAGCACATAGCGAGGAGATTTTGGAACTCAAGTTTAATATCGACGACATGAGCGCCGAGACAATCGCTTTTGCCTCGGACAGATTATTTGAAGCCGGTGCCGTCGAGGTCTTTACGATCCCTGTCGGCATGAAAAAATCTCGACCCGGCACGCTCGTGACTGTTCTATGTCACAGAAAAAATAAAGACCTGCTCTTGCAGACGATTTTCAAACATAGTACGACGATCGGTGTTCGCGAGCATCTTTGTAATCGCTATGTTCTAGAGCGAAGCATTACTGAACTTGAAACGCCATACGGCATCATAAGGCGAAAAGATGCCAAAGGATTCGGTGTAACCCGCAGCAAATATGAATACGATGATCTGGCGCGTTTAGCAAAAGAAATGAACCTAAGCCTAGTTGAACTTGTGGACCGTATTGAACGTGAGATGAATTGACGTCGTATACCGTTCGCTTATTGACAACTTGTCTGTAAACTCGGGAAAAAATGTTTTCAGTACTAGACTTGGCACATTTTCTACAGATCAATCATAACGTCTTCAGCAATATAAAGCGGTCGCTCGGCAGAGATGCTGTTTAACTTACCGCCTTCCTGCTCCAAAGGTCTTGATGGTTCATCGAGATGTTGAGAAGTACGCCCAATAAGATGAAATTTGAGATCATAGACGATCCGCCGTAGCTCATAAAGGGAAGCGGAATACCGGTGATGGGCATGATACCGATCGTCATGCCGATATTCTCAATAAAATGGAAAGTAAGACTCGCAATGAGCGCCACCATGACATACGCTTCACTTGGCGACACTTCGGCAATTTTGCTCGCCAGACGGAGCGTGTGAATCACAAGATACAACGCCAGCAAAATCACCAGCGTCGTGCCGATCAAGCCAAACTGTTCTGAAATAGCCGTAAAAATAAAATCCGATTCTTTCACAGGTACACTGACGTTTTCGCCTGCTCGATTGCCAAACAGGCCACCGGAAGAAACGGCGGCAAGAGACTGATTGATATGGTACGACGCCGTCTTGTCATGGCCTCTAAAAAAGAACGTCAAAATGCGATCTTTTTGTGTTTGGCTCAAAACATATCGCCACGTCACCGGAATGAGTACGAAAATGATGCCCATGCTCGACAGAATAATAGTCCGCCAGCGAACACCCCAGACGAATAAGGTACAAAGAAACATAAAGATCAAAACTGAGCTTGTACCAAAGTCCGGCTCCGTCATGATTAGCAAGAACGGTACACCGTAAATAAGTGCCAAACGAGCAAATCCTTGCGGCTTTGAAAGATTGCCGGTATTCATGGTAGCAAACACAGGACCTGCCGCCATCGCGACACCGATTTTTGAAAGTTCCGAAGGCTGGAATGATCCGAAAAGCGGAACACGAAGCCAGCTGTCCGCGACCGTGAGCGCTCGGTATCCATCAACTTTGACCAATACAAGCAAAAAGAGACTGACCGTATAAATAACGCCTCCGACAAGTCGCATCGCAGGGGGATCAAAAAGACAGATCACAAACGACGCCATCAATCCGATCAGCACCGCCGCAATCTGTTTATAGAAATTCATAGGGTAGTCCATACCGGCACCGTAACCGGTGGAAAGCACCGTGTTCAGCACGACCAACCCGATGATGACCATCGCTAAAGCAGGCACGAGCATATGATAATTGAGCGAGCTGAAAAACATGTCGGCGCGCGATGAGCCTCCATCACGTGCCCGCCCTCTTTTTTTCCATTCTGTCCATTCCATAATTTAATAAGTACTTTGATAGGTACTGCGTTTAGGTGTATTCAGCTTTACTTCAAAGAACGTCTTGGCCTTCACCGTCTCCCTCGTATGACACATCACTGTCAATGTCTCCCTTATATGACGCATCGCTAGAGAGTTCACCAGACGCTATGCCAACTTCTTCCGATGTCACAATGTCGGAGGGTGATGCAAACACATCGTTAATCGCAGTTTCCCCTTTTGAGTCATGTGCGGTATCGCTGTCGTCAATTTCAGATGTGCCGTCAAACACTGTAGCACCAGTAGATGCTGTGTCAGATATCGCGTCGGCCACATCACTTGTGTTAATTATCTTATCGTTATCATCTTTGGCGGCATCATCAAGCGTTTTGCTATCATCGACGATGACAACATCGTCATCACTATCAAGCATCTCGTTGTCTTCGATGATAACAACATCGTCATCCTCCGGAGACTTTTCCGAGCCAAAAAGCATCAGCACACCGGTATCTTCCGCATCCTGAAGCGACACGAGAACCTCTTTACGTTTTTTATCGCGGATGGCAAGTACCACTAAGAAAACAACTGCGACCACAACCATTGCCAAGGAGACAAGCTGTGAAACGCGAATTTTTTGACCGAGCATCGTGAAGACGAGCGCGTCTGTGCGAATACCCTCGACAAAAAAGCGCGTTACCCCATATAGCAAGAAATACGTGAGAAAAGTCCGGTAAGGGTACTTGTCGGATTTGCGCCGCACCGCGAGCAGAATTGCAAATATGACCATGTTAGCCAAAAATTCATAGAGAAACGTCGGGTGCACGGGAAGATTCGGATCGAGACCCGGCAACGGATTGGCCGGATCGGGATTGATTCTCGTAAGCCAGCTTTGCGTGCCTTCACTGATCATGCCCCATGGTAGATCCGTATTGACTCCGAACGCTTCCTGATTGAAGAAATTGCCCCAACGGCCGATTCCCTGCCCCAGCGGCACATAGACGGCGATGTAATCCAGAAGATGGTGCACCTTAATATGCTTCACATGCGCGATAATGAAAAGTGCGATCATCCCGCCGATGACACCGCCATAAAAGGCAAGTCCGCCCTCTGAAATATCAAAAATCCGGGCAGGATTGTCCTTATAGGCATCCCATTCAAAAGCGACATAATAAAGCCTCGCCCCAATCACCATGAACGGAATCATCAACAAGAAAAAATCAAGGATATCGTCGCCCTTCAGACGATGCGCTTTTGCCTGCTGAACAGCAAGCACCATACAAAGCAACAGCGCGATTGCGAACAAAAGCCCGTACCAATAAATCGTGATATGGCGCCCAAAAAGATTAAAATCAAATGCAATCCGGCTCACGGAAAGATCATGGATCCCCAGACCCGGAAATGAAACTTGATATTGACATAGACACGTAAAGGGTAGCATAGGTGCACCTCCGACAATATCGTTATTTTATCATAGAACGAAAATGCACCTTCGTCGATACCTTTTTCGATGTCACACTTCCCTTAAATATCATTAATGCGGCAGAGCGTCACGTATAGTTCTTCTTCTCAATAGGAGTATCGCTAGTTACCAACCAATCAAGAAATGCAAAATAGCAACAATAGGGATGTATATAAGATGCTCGAGTGTGATTTTCTCAGTCTCTTTTATTTTCGGGAAAAACGTTTCCGTCCATGACTTAAGCAGATCGAGTCCACGGGAAACGAAAGAATTTCTCGAATAAAGAGTTCTTTCACTCGGATCAGCAAGTCCTCTTTCGACGCCTTTCTCGGCATTCTGCCTGCGCCTGGCGCCTTCAACACCAACATCCTCTGCGCTAGTGTCCCCTGTGCTAGCGCCCTCCGCGCCAACATATCCTTTCACTTCCACCGCTGCTGAAGGAAGTGTTGGAGTGGCACTTGATTCACTGCTACAGGCCGTCATTGTCAATAAAAGACAGCCTAGAATAACGAGTGCGCCAATTCGCTTCATAGACATAAAACATCCTCCTTCTTACAAAAAAGTTTCCCTATAATCTAAGATGTAAAATTCTCGAAAACGTAACGTGCGATTTTCAAAAGATGACGCACAAAAATACTTGGACATGTAAAACAAGAAAAGAATCAGATGCGTTCGAGCACCTCAATGACGACCGACTTCCCTTCAGCGAGGTTTGCATGGCTTTGCGTAATACGAGAAACGAGCGTCAACCCGTAGCGTCCCGTTGTCGCGTTGGGCAGCATCAGCACTTCCGACAGTGCTTGGACCCCCGTATCATCCTCCGGAAAAAGGACGCGTGTCTTATACACTCCGCGGCTTAAAACAATCGATCGCTCCGGATAGGGACATTGGAAGATGACATCTTCCGTCCCGTCCGTCTCACCTGAAGATGGCAAAACAGTGTGTTTCACCGCATCAGCCGACGCGTCGGATGCCATACAGGCGCAGGACGAGTGATGGCCGTCGTACGACTGACAGGCGACGGCTGACTGACAGGCGTCGGATTTCTGATAAATGTCGGATGACTGACAGGCAACGTTTGTCTGATAGGCGTTAGATGACAGACAGGTATCAGCCACTTTTTGGCTAGGAAGTACGGCTGTCGATTCGATGTCGCAAAAGAGGCGGAACGGTCGCGTCATCAATGTCGTCGCCGTTTTCACATCACCTGAGGCAATCAGTGCGCGGATGCGCGAACTGGAAACTTTCGATCCGCCCCAAAAGACATCCGGCACCACGACGGCTTCAAGCGGATGTGACGTAGCAAACGATTGTAGAAACGCCGCATCACCTGCCCCTCTGTAGCCGAAATGCGCGTCCTCACCGATAGCAAGAACGACGCCGCCTAATCGTTTTATGACGACTGACTCAAGGAATTTCTCCGGTGAAATTGTCGTGATACGATCTGTCATCGGAATCATGAAAATATCATCGACGCCGAACGCTTTGAGCGCACGCACGCGTTCTCGGTCGTTCATCAACTCGGTATGGTGAAGATCGCGTCCGCCAAAAGATACACTTTTAGGGAAAGAAAAAGTGAAGACAGTAACACGAAGTCCCTTTTTATGACAGACGTGCTTGAGCTCACTAAGAAGCGCCTGATGTCCAATGTGAAAACCGTCAAAAATACCGAGCGCGATGCCTCTTGTCGTTTTGTCATCCGGTTCTTCCGGCAGTTCTACATATACGAAATCTTCTTTCATTGCTTCCATCTGTTTCTTATTTCCTTCACTTCATAAGATTAAATTATTCTATTTTATTACAAATTGCGCCCGATCAATATGTATCCGTCGTCGCATCAGCTGATTTGACCGTTTGGTCTAATGTTCAGACTCTTCCCTGCTACGAGGCGAATACTGACAATGTTCCTCTTCATCACGCACTTGTGACCATATCGTTTTTCTGAACACATTTCAAATGGATTGACTGTCATCTGCCATGAGCCCGACCATCAAAAGATGATCCAATTAGCACGCCTCAGTTTCTACGTAAAAAAGAACGGGTCACAAAATATTCGGCGCGGTCGATATCGAGCGTCATCGCGCTCGGCGACGGCGATCAGTTTGTTCTCATAAAAGAGCGCAACCCAAGTGTCGTCAGGAGGCGGTGCCGATAAGGCAGCCTCTTTATCAAGAGGCTCACGCACAGGTTGAGACAGATTTAGATGTTGACCGTGCGTGATCGCAAGCGCTTCATCGCGTGTAAGGGGGATGCTCGGCCATCCTGTAAAGGCGGCTCCCGTTGAGAGTATCAAACCGTCCTTTTCTAGATCGTGTCGCCAAAGAACACGATCACCGCTCGCCGCGTCAAAGCGTTGAGAGAGTTCTTCTAAAGTCACACTCTTCTCTAAAGAAAAGGAGCCCGTGGCAACGCGCTCCAATGTTTCAGCATAAGCCAGCGTGCCGAGCGCGCGCCCAAGCGTGTCGACGAGCACGCGAATATAGGTGCCGGCGCTAACATGACACTCAAACAGAACATGTGAATAGCCGTCGCTTTTTTTTGTCAAGGAAAGAAGTTTTGATTCATATACCGTGATTTTCCGAATGGGACGCTCCACATCGATCCCCTGACGCGCGTATTTATAGAGCGGCTTGCCGTCGCGCTTTACAGCGGAGTAAAGGGGTACCTGTTGTTCCGTAATGCTTGAAAGTGCTGCGACGGCGTCGCGTAATGCCGCTTCATCAGAAAAAGGCAACACGATTTCCGGTGCGCGCTCCGTTATGAGACCGTCGCGATCCATGGTGTCTGTCGCGGCGCCGAGCGCCGCAAGACAGCGATAACGCTTCGTCCATTTCAGCATATAGTGGGCTGCCGCCGTCGCGCGGCCAAAACAAATGGGTAACACGCCCGTCGCAAAAGGGTCGAGCGTTCCGGTATGGCCGACGCGTCGCATACCGAGGAATCGCCGAAGCAAAGATACAACTCCGGCGGACGTCATGTCCGCAGGTTTATTGATGATGATAATTCCGGAATCATTCATACTATTCTTATCTGATTGTACGACCTGCTACATTGCTGTTATCTATTGCTAAAATAGAACTTGTGTTTATAAAAAAGGTATCTTCTGCCCTTTTTCTAATCGCATCTTCGTCAACGACCTCTGTCATCATCATTTCAGGCTCTTCTGTCATTTCCGTTTTCAAGTATGCTATGTGTGCATTCACTTATTAGTAAATGAATTATTTCTTAGTGTCGACACGTGATCTAACTCGACATTTTCAAAGCTGCGATAGAATTTCTCAGCCTCCGGGCGTAACTTTTGGTATTCCACGTAAATAATCTCTAATAATTAATGTTTGAAAAACACGAGGATGCTCTATTCCGAGGACACCAGCGCCTCTGCAATGTCACGACGCGTCATGGCCATCGCCTCTTCAAGAGTGATGTCCTTGATCGTGACGCCTGCCGCACGCGCATGACCGCCGCCGCCGTAGCGCCGAGCAAATTCAGCGGCGTTAAAGTTTTCACCGGCACGAATATTGATACGAACGCCAGTTGGTGTTTCCACATGCAAAAGAACGACCTCAGTCCCCTCGACGAATCGTAATTCGGAGGCTAACTTTGCCAGATCGTCGTCTTGAATGTCGTACCGATCAATCATCTCACGACTGATATGTGCGATGATCACATGATCGTTGCACGAACGTTCTGCATTTTGAAAAACATCTCCTCGAAGTTGTAGAAAGCCAAGCGTCGTCTTGTCAAAAAGATGATAATGAAGCGTCGGAAGATCGATTGGAAAACGTTCGATTAAGGTTGCCGCTTGCCGCATCACGCGCGGCGTCGTGTTGCTGTACGTATACCTGCCGGTATCGGTCACAATGCCGGCTAGTAGAAGGACGGCTATATCCTTTGTAAAAAGAGAGCGACCGACGCGCTGCTCCATGGCGTCGATCAGGACATAGCAAAGCTCACACGCCGCAGCAGCGTGAACATCGATATAAGAATAAGGCAAAAGATCGCCCTCGTAGAGGTGATGATCAATGACAGCTTGATAAAGCGCATCGACGTAATAAGGCGCGCGCTTGCCCAAGCGCGACGCTTCATAGCAATCGACGGCAAGCGCAAGATCAAGCGCGGGAACACTATCGCCGCGCTCCGGAATCAAGGGTTCTTTTAATATGGGAAGTGCGTTCAGTGACGGGGGTGCCGTCATATCAAGTACGACGACCGTTTCACAACCGACTGCTTCCAGTACTGCCGACATCGACATCGCGGCGCCATACGCGTCGGCGTCGTGGCGTTCGTGAGGGAAAATACCGACACACCAGCCCTCGGCGCCGGCGTGAAGAAAAAGCTCTACTACCGTTTGAGCTGCGTCATGATGGCGATTTTTCCCTTGATCGTTCACGCCCATCGCTCACAGCACTTCGCTTTCCTCAGAGCGTACACGAGCGGCCTTCCCAACAATGTTTTGGCGCAGATTATCGCTTTTTGTATTGGAATAGGAGCACGCAGTCTCCTCCGGATCATGACTTACATCTTCAGGCAATTCTTTATCTTGTCGGGCGCGCAGTGATTCCTCATGGACGCGACGAATAAGCGCGTCCATTTTTTCGCCATGCTTCATAGAGTAGTCTTCTTCAAAAATCAATCGAGGAATACGACGTGTGCGGAGATTTTCTGACAATGTGCGGCGCAAGAACGGAGTAGCTTTGCCAAACGCTTGGCGCACGTCTTCCGATTTTTCTTCGTCGCCATATACGCTGTAAAATACGCGCGCTGTTGAAAGGTCGGAACTTACGACCACATCCGTCAAAGAAACGATGCCGTGAAGACGAGGATCATTGAGCTTCCTTTGTATCACCTCCGCGAGTATGCGCCGGATTTCATCGCCAATGCGATCACTTCGTCGTGTCATGCTCTTCCTCCAAGATATACGCTTCGATTTCGTCGCCGACCTTAATGTCGTTATAGTTTTCAAGTCCGAGACCGCACTCGTAGCCGGATGCCACTTCACGGACATCGTCTTTGAAACGGCGCAACGATGCGACGGTTGTCTCAAATATGACAACTCCGTCGCGGATCAAGCGGACGTTGTCTCTCCGGTTCACACGACCTGACTCAACGTAACATCCGGCGACAGTGCCTACGTTCGACACGCGGAAAACTTCGCGAACTTGAAGCTTGCCAACGACAACTTCCGTGATCTTCGGCTTAAGCATGCCGCGCATCGCGTCGCGGACTTCATCGATCGCTTCGTAGATGACGCGGTACGTGCGGATATCCACCTTTGCTGCCGATGCAATTAAGTTGGCGCTCGACGTGGGGCGCACGTTGAAACCAATGATGATGGCATCGGCAACCTCTGCCAGGCGTACATCCGTTTCCGTAATCGCGCCGACGGCACCGTGGATCACATGTACTGTGATCTTGTCGTTTGAAAGTTCTTCCATCGAGCGTTGAATCGCTTCCACCGAACCTTGGGCGTCACCTTTGACGATGAGGTTGAGGTCGATCTTCTCTTCTTTTGCCGTGTGGCTGAAGAGACTGTCGAGCGACATTCTAGATGATTTGCGAAGGCTCAATTCGCGTTCTTCCTCTTTGCGCTTTGCGACGAGATCACGCGCAATGCGCTCACTCTTCACTTGATAGAGGATGTCGCCGCCTTCGGGCACATCGGCGATACCTGTAATTTCAACGGGAACCGACGGACCGGCCTCTTTGATCTCCTTGCCGTGATCGTCTACCATAGCTCGGATGTGACCGGATGTATTACCGACCACAACGGCATCTCCCGTGCGGAGTGTACCGCGCTGAATGAGCACGGTGGCCACAGGGCCTCTCGCCTGATCAAGGCTCGCTTCAATGACCGTCCCTTTTGCTTGACGGCTCGGATTCGCTTTGAGCTCAAGGACGTCGGCCGTCAGGATAATCATGTCAAGCAGTTCATCCATGTTCGTGCCGAATTTCGCCGACACAGGCACGATCGTCGTGCTGCCGCCCCACGATGAATCCATCAGTTCATAGTTGACAAGTTCACGCTTCACGCGATCTATATCGGCTTCCGGTCTGTCGATCTTATTGATAGCAACAATAATTTCCGTATTTGCCGCGCGCGCATGATTGATCGCTTCAACGGTTTGCGGCATCACGCCGTCATCGGCGGCGACGACCAAAACGGCGATATCCGTCACCTGAGCGCCTCGCGCACGAAGCGTCGTAAACGCCTCGTGCCCCGGTGTATCGAGGAATGTGATGACGCGATCTTGAACAGGCACCATGTAAGCGCCGATGTGCTGTGTAATGCCGCCGGCTTCATCTTCCGTCATCGATGACTTTCTGAAATAATCGAGAATCGTCGTCTTGCCGTGGTCGACGTGGCCCATCACAACCACAACAGGCGGACGAGGGACGAGATCTTCTTCACGGTCTTCCGAATCGTCAAAGAGGATATCTTCTGCCGTCACTTCCACATATTTCTCACTGGTGATGCCGAATTCGGATGCGACAATTGACGCCGTATCGTAATCAATGTCTTGGTTGATCGTGGCCATAACGCCGAGCTGCATGAGTTTCATGATGACATCCGCTGTCGTCTTTTTAATGGCCTCGGCAAACTCCTTTACGGTGAGATATTCAGGCAGTACGACTTTAGAAAGCGGCGCCGGTTGGCGTCTAGGCTTGTCGGCACTGTCTTTGCGGCGTGAACGGCGAAGATTCGCATCGCGATCGATCATCTCCTGCTGTTCGCGGCGATTCTGAATATCGCGGCGTTTCTCTGTCCGCTCCCGCTCACGGGTACTGCGCTGACTTCGGCGCGAACGCGTCTTCTGAGATATCGCCTCCTCATCGCCATCCTTAAAAGGCGCAGGTGGCGGTGCAAACGGCGCGGGGCGCGAAGGCCTCGCATATCGGTCTTGGCGAGTTCTCTGTTGATCTCTTTGCGTTCCAGACGACGGTCTGGGAGCTGCGCCGCGATCTGTTCGCGGTTCGACCGGACGCCTCGTTGTGCTGCGCTGTTCACTTACGGGAATGTTGCGATCGCGCCCGACATAACTTCCGCGCTGTGGACGAATCGGCTTCGCGCCCTCTTTGTCGCCTTCCCGTGCAACTGCACGGCGCGGATCGGGACGCAGGATTTTCTTCTCAGGTTTCGTAATTCTTTCCGTGATCGGCATCGATTTTTCAGCAATGCTCATCCTGCGGCGCGGCTTTTCCGTACGTGGCGCGGGTTTTGAAGCGACATCCTGCCTCGCAGCGGGGGTCGTCACTCTAGGAGCAGGCGCAGGTTTACGCGGTTCTGAAACAGGCGCTTGCTTCGACGCTTTAGGGGCCGTAGTGACCTTCGTCGTATCAATCGTTTCTTTTTCGCGGCGAGTAACCTTAGAAGGAGCAGTTTCTACCGCCTTTTTGGCCGCTTTGTCAGGTACATCTGTCGCAACAGGCGCTGTCTTCTCTTTTGAAACCGGTTTTCGATCTGCAGGTGTCGCTGTCGAGTCTGGCGTAACAGGAGTCGTCTCTGGCGCCGACTTGCGGGGCAAATCCTGATCGACCGCTACCTTGGAGACTTCTTTTTCCGGTATTGAAACGCGAGGTTTTTCGTCTTTCGGCAGGGGCGCGGTCGCTACTGCAGGACGCGTAGGCTCAACTGGCATTTTATCAGAGCTTACTTCCACCTCTTTCACTTTTTCTTCCTGTTTCGAAACAGGAGCGACAGTGGCGGCACGATCACCTTCATCCGGAGCTTTCACCTTCTCCTCTTTGACTTCTGGACGCGCTTTTTTCGGCTTTTTGACGAGTTTAATCACACCTGGAATGGCTTTCCCGGAGATGCCTTGAATCTCAATGGTGGACGATTCCGAGCCCGGAATAGCCTTGAGGAACACTTCAGGTGAGGGTTCAGTCGCGATATCTTTTTTATCCTGTTCTGCTTCAGGCGTCGAAGGAGGCGTTAAAGGCGCCTGAAAAGCCGCACGGACTTCTTGTTCCCTGCGCTGTCTGATCGCCTCTTCCTCTGTGATGAAACCGGCCCGAAGACCGGAATCCGCTTCTTCTCTTTTCGCCATAATCTGTTTAATCCTCTCGTCTTCCTAACTAACAGTACCGTTTTTATTTTATATTTGATCGACCATCGGCAGCGATCACTTTGTTAGCTATGTGTTCTTCTAGCGCGCGCTCCAGCTCTTCCCACAGGGAATCTGTCGTAACAACTTTCAGTGCCCGTTCGATTGCATGCCGTTTACGGGCGATATCGACGCACTTGCGATTATAACAGAGATAGGCGCCGCGCCCCGCAATCCGCCTCGTCGGGTCATACACGGCACTGCCCTCAGGCGAGCGCGCCACACGCATCATGGACGTTTGCTCAAATCGTTCGCGACAGCCCGCGCACATTCTGATAGGGATGTGCTTCACAAAGTCACCTTATTTTCTACGGTCAGATACGGTCAGACCTTATTCTCCTTTTTGTGAAGACACGTCGCCCGCGGGCGGTGTGTCATCCTCCATCTCTTCTATGGAGTCGATCGTGTTTTCTAAAATATCAAGGTAGGTTGAAGCCGCCTCTTTATTGTCGCCGACGATCTCATGAAGCGGGGGCACCTCGTCGTATTCGAGCATCGGCTGTTCGTCGTCATCCATATCGTCATTGTATAATTCATCTTCTTCGTACAGTTCACGGTTGGCTTCATCCTGAGCGACAGCTTCATTGAAGTCGGCCATCCACGTCGCTTCGAGCATCTCGCGGTATTGCGATTCGCTCTTGATGTCAATACGCCATCCCGTCAGCTTGGCGGCGAGGCGAGCGTTCTGTCCTTCTTTACCGATCGCAAGTGAAAGCTGATGGTCGGGGACGATGACGCGGGCGCTTCTCTCGTCCTCATCTTCGCTCAACATAACGCGAATAACACGCGCCGGCGAAAGCGCGTTGCTGATGTATTCAACGATATCGGCATTCCACTCGATGATATCGATTTTTTCGCCGTTCAGCTCCGCGATGACTGTCTGTACGCGCATTCCGCGCTGTCCCACACAGGCACCGACCGGATCGACATTGCTGTCGTTCGTGGTCACGGACATTTTCGTCCGCGATCCCGCCTCGCGGGCAACATTCACGATCTCGACGATTCCGGCACCGATTTCAGGCACTTCTTGTTCAAAAAGTCTGCGAACGAGACCGGGATCGCTCCTTGAGATGATGATAACAGGATGGTGATCGCGCTGATCCACCTTCAAAATATAAAAGCGCATGTGTTTGCGGAAAGTATAATTATCAAGCCGCGATTGCTGACTGTACGGCAGCACCGCCTGCGCACGGCCAATATCGACGAGCACTTCATTGCGGTCTCGGCGTTGCACGATGCCGCTGGCAAGTCCGTGCACACGACCGGAGAATTCTTCATGAATGCGTACTTTCTCAGCCTGCGCGAGCCTCTGATTGATGACGCTCTTCGCCGTTTGCGCCGCAAGTCTCCCGAAATGCGACGGATCGACTTCGCGAACGAGCTGATCACCGATTTCTAGATCAGGAGACAGCGCATGTGCCTGCTCTAAGGAAAGCTCGCTGTGAGGGTTGCGAACCTTCTCCACTATAGTGATCGGTTGATAGACGCGCATTTCACCTGTCTGGCGGTCAATGTGCGCCGTAATGCCGTCATTTTCCGGCGCATGTTCCGACGATTCATCGGAGCCCGCATCGTGGCTTTTCGCTTTATCTCGGTCGCGAGAGTGAATTTCAAATTCGCGGCGGTACGCGGCCACAAGGGCGTCTTCTATCGCCTCGATGAGCATTTCCATCTCGACGCCGCGCTCTTTTTCTAATAACTTCAGGGCTTCAATAAATTCCTGATTCATGACGACTCCTGTTCTTTTATGTCATTCAAAATTGCTTTAACAAAATGATTGTAACCTTATATACCAATGCTTTAAAAATGGACATCGCGACGAATATGAGCGATATCCTTGAGCGGGAATAAGACCGTGTTTCCATCGGCGTCTCTTACACCCACTTTCCCAGCCTCCTCATCGATCGTTAAGGCGCCTGAGAAACGCTTTTTCTGATCGACGGCCTGATAAAGACGGACATGCGCATATTCTCCTTCGTGGCGCAAACAGTCTGCCATCGTTTTCAAAGGCCAGTCCAACCCCGGTGAAGAGACTTCAAAAACATCAAAATCGATAATGCCGAGCGTATCCGAAATGAGCGGATCGGCAACTTCACTGATCTTCTCGCAGTCATCCGTCGTAATGCCGCCTTTTTTGTCAATAACGAGTCGCAGAATCGATCGGCCGCGCTCATTGGTATAAAGCGCATCCAGCAGGACGACCCCCATTGATTCTGCGATCGGAGCAAGACGTTCTTTGATCCTGTCTCGATTCATTTTTCGCGTTGTTTTGGCGCACATGGCATTCATCTCCACGTCGATTTCCGGCTACACAGAAAAGAGCGGGACCTCCCGCTCTTTCTTCGCAGACGTTGCGTGTTTTTATTATAGCAGGTTTTGACCGAAGGTCAACTCAAGAACTCGCTATATCGCGTTTTAGCGCGTTTTAGCATACTTTAAGCGTACTTTCCATTCTCTTCTTGAAAACCATCTTAACTGTACAGTTTACTTTGGCGTTCACCGTTAGCATGTTTTCCTTAGTTATGAAGACACCTTAAAGATATGATCTTTACGCCTCATGCGCGTTTTTGCTATACTGAGCTTCGCCAAAGAGGTCCCGTAGCTCAGATGGATAGAGCGTTGGTCTCCTAAACCGAAGGCCGCGCGTTCGAATCGCGCCGGGATCACCAAAAAAGAGGATGTCGCCGATCTATTGTTCACCGACACCCTCTTTTTACATTGTTCCAAATATGATCGGCCGCTTTGAATGACGGACTATAAGTTCACGGCATAGGCGAACTGTAAGGTTACGGTATTTAGGTGCCGTCATGCTGTAACATGACGCAAAGTTTTTATGCAAAACAGCTAATAGAACACATATTATGACTATTTTCATTATTGATTATCGTTAGAAATATGTTCAAATTAAAATGCGATCCTGTAAATAATAACAATGCGACTGCTCTATGTGTTATGATAATATACGTATAAATCTATCAATGAGTGTTCCTATTTTGGAAGGCTTTTTGTGCGTTCTTACGCAAATGTACAGGAATTTGAAGAAGAGCCGTAAATAATATAAAGGGACACTTATTATGAGAGGAGATGGACGAATGACAGAAAAAAATGTACGATTGGGTATTGATCCGATCTATTCGCTCAAAGGCATCCCCCCTGTTCAACAATTTATTTTTGGACTTCAGCAGGCAGTGGCGATGTTTGGAGCAACCGTTCTCGTGCCGCTGCTCACCGGTCTCAACGTCAACACGACGCTTCTCATGGCCGGACTCGGCACACTGCTGTTCCACGTGATTACAGGATTCAAAGTGCCTGTTTTCCTTGGTTCATCGTTTGCGTTTATTGTCGGTTACAACATTGTCTCCGACGGTGACCCTTCAAAACTTCCGCTCGCGTCCGGCGGCATCTTCGTCGCGGGTTTAGTATACTGCGTACTCGCGCTCATCATCAAAGTTGTCGGTGTGAAGCGCGTTATGCGTTGGTTCCCGCCTGTCGTTACCGGTCCGATCATCATTGGCATCGGTCTGATTCTCGCCCCTGTTGCTTTCAACAGCATCCAGTCGACTGTGGAATTTAAGAATGCAGCGGGCGATGTCGTAAAGTCACTTCCCGTAGGGTTAAACTGGTTGGTGGCACTTACCGCCATCTTGGTGATTATTATCTGCAACATCTGGGGAAAAGGCATGATCCGCGTCATTCCAATCCTGATCGGAGTGGCAGCTTCCTACATTGTCGCACTAATCGTCGGCATGGTCGACTTTACCGCACTAAAGGAAACGGGAAGCGTTCTCGCGATTCCGATCTTTAAGGAAAACATCATGAAGTTTGATATCAGTGCGATCATCACCATCGTGCCTATATCGTTGGCGACGATGATGGAGCACGTCGGCGATATCTCAGCCGTCTCCGCAACAGTCGGTCGCAACTACATGGCGGATCCCGGTCTCCATCGCACGCTGATCGGCGACGGTCTCGCCACGAGTATGGCAGCTATTTTCGGAGGCCCTGCTAACACCACATACAGTGAAAACACCGGTGTTCTCGCGCTGACACGGATATTTGCTCCGGGCGTCATGCGCATTGCCGCGGTCATCGCAATCGTCGCAAGTCTCTTCCCTCACGTCGGAAGCTTCATCCAATCAATCCCGGGACCTGCCATCGGCGGCGTATCTTGTATCCTTTACGGTATGATTTCCGCTATCGGTGTCCGCAACCTCATCGAGAACAAAGTTGACCTGACGAAAGCGCGCAACCTGATGATCGTCACTGTTGTCCTCGTATCCGGTCTCGGCATCAGCATGGGCGCTGCGGGCGGAATCATCTTCAAAGTTGGTGAAGCCACGATCAACCTTTCCGGTCTGGCGGTTGCCGCGATTCTCGGCATCCTTCTGAACGCCATCCTCCCCGGCAAAGACTATGAATTCAAAGATGAGGACCTAGGAATCAAAGAGGAGTAAAACTTCATGACAACACTGAGGTGACAAAAACACACACTGCCTCCGTGTAACTGAAAGAAAAATGAAGACCGTTCTCACCGTGAGGCGGTCTTCTTTTTTTGTGATGATTGTCACTTACGGTATAGGCAGATTTCGTATAAACTTATATTGACACGATAAAGTCAGGTATATACAAAAAAGAAAGGACACATGACATAATGAAATGCGCACTAGACCATTTAAAAGAACGCCGCAGCGTCCGCGGATATACGGATGAACTCGTTCCTGAAGAAACGCTCGATAAAATATTGGAAGCCGGCCTATATGCCGCATCCCCACGTCAAGATACGGTTCTCATCGCCGTGCAGGATCCCGAAACCGTCGCAACACTAAAAAAACTCAATGCTAAAATCGTCGAAGAACAACGTGGCGAACCGGCTTCGGATCCTTATTATGGCGCACCGACTATTATCGCCGTCATCGCTAAGAAAGACAGCAGCTGCGCCGTCTACAACGGCAGCTTGGTGCTTGGCAACTTGATGAACGCGGCTTATGCTTTGGGAGTTTCATCCTGCTGGATCCACCGCGCAAAAGAGGTGTTTGAACTTGATGAAGGAAAGGCGCTACTCAAAGAATGGGGTCTCGACGATGAATACATCGGAATCGGCAATCTGGCGCTGGGCTATCCGTCAGGCG
This sequence comes from Clostridiaceae bacterium, assembly GCA_012799825.1. Classification (GTDB taxonomy): domain Bacteria; phylum Bacillota; class Clostridia; order Saccharofermentanales; family DTU023; genus UBA4923. The sequence continues at coordinate 58,001 of JAAZKK010000073.1, forward strand.
ATTACCCTGTAGCAGAACCTCGCGATGAAAAACGCGTCATTAAAATCCTGTAGAAAATTTATGTTAACGAGAGGATTCCAGATCTTGGATTATAGATCCTTGATTATATAAGGGGAAAATGACCATGAGCGATCGAAAAATCTCTTTCCTTCTCGCCGTCAACGGAACACTGATGCGCGGTTTAGAACTTGAACACAACATGCTCGACAACGGCGCATCCTTTGAGTATGAAGCGAAGACTGCGCCGTGCTACCGTTTGTGGAGTGTCAACGATGCGTACCCTGCGATGATTCGGGTAGCAACGGAAGACCCCGACGCGGCGGCCATCGACGTCGAGGTATGGCGTGTCCCCGCCTTAGGGCTCGCCCACATCCTTGATGGCGAACCTCCGGGGCTTGCCATCGGCAAAATCAAACTCGATGACGACCGCATCGTCTTCGGTGTCATCGCTGAACCGCTAACCGTCAAGAACATGCGAGAAATCACATCTTTTGGCGGCTGGCGTGCTTATATTAAATCGATCGCCAAGTCAGACGACAAATAGATGAATGAAAAACGGTCACGGACGATAACATTTTTCTCAAAATGAAAGGGATGCGGCAGGTCGCAACAGTGCGGTCTTTACCACATCCCTTTTACTTTGATTTTTTGTATCTCGATTGGCCAGTGATAAACCTAATTGGTCGAGAAAACAAGATTACGCTTTATTCACAATGTGCTTCCCGGAGGCATGAGTCTTCGGGATGCACATTGATTTTAGTTTAAGCGCTTAGTCCTCTTCGTCGAAGGCGACGACACGGCAGAACGCAGATTCGCCATACTGGAATTTCCAGGGGAACGTTCCGATGATCAGGCGCTTGTTCAGCACTTTGTCAACTTCGCCGCCGGCGCATTCGACGTGAATGATCTCCCAAGGCTGCGGGAAGAGCATCAGGTGCATCGCCTGATAGGCTTCGGGCCAAGGATAAAGCTCGTTCAAGCCTTTACCGTAACGCTTCTTCATGTATTCGTCACAAGCTTTCGCTTCAACAGGCTCCCAGTCACGGATCTTGGTGTTCATCGGGTGGTCGGCGGAACCGCAGTCCACGATGATGTACTTGAGTTCCATTTCTCTTGCCCAAGCGGGGAAATCCATGGAGGGGCCGGGATGACGCAGCATGTAACGGCGCTCATCAGGCTCTTCGCCGTCCAAGCTGTACTTGTGATAACCCGTGTTGATGAAGAGAATGTCGCCTTTTTTCACTTCGACGCGATCCATGATGTCTTGCGGTGTGTAGATGGACCAGTCTTCCGCGATGTCGGAGACGTCAGCGACGACGCCGGGGCCACAGAGTTTTTCTAATTCCAGAGCCGCGATGTCGCGACCGCCCGTGTCAAAGTGCATCGGTCCATCAAGGTGTGTGCCGACATGGTTCGACGTCTTGATGATCATGCCGTTCGCTCCGTTCGGAGCAAGGCGCTTGAAGTATTTGACATTCAAGGGTTCATACGTCGGCCATGGCGGCGTCATATGGTTCGTGTTGATTGTCAAATCGTACATTTTAACTTTGTCCCAATTCTTAATCATGTTTTACCTCCGTAGTAAAGTTAGAAATGTAATGCTATGGTCTGCCCGAAAAGGACGATCCTATTCGGGTAATTCCTATACCAATCTTAGTCCAGAAGACCTTCATTGTCGAGCATTTCGACAAAGGCTTGCAGTGCGTCTTCGAAGCACTTCATCGGCGGACGGACGACGCCTGCGCCGACCTGGCCGACACCGGCGTGTTTCGATGCGATACCCGTGTTGATGACCGGACGGATCTGCGTCTCGATGACTTTTCGAATATCGATACCCGTCGGAGTGCCGCGGAAATTCATGTTCGGCATCTTGTAAGCGACACTTTCTTCGAGTGTGATTTCATACATGCTTGTGGTGTACTGTACGGCGTCTGCCGGAGTGCCGCCGACAAATTGTACGATCGCCGGAGCGCTTGCCATAGCAAATCCGCCAATCCCGGATGTTTCTGTAATGCAAGAGTCGCCGATATCGCGGTTCGCATCTTCCATCGAATAACCGGGGAAATAGAGTCCGTCGATGATCTCTGCAGGGGCTGTGAACCAGCGATCGCCCAGACCCGCAACACGGATACCGAATTCGGTGCCGTTGCGCGCCATGGTATAGACAACTGTCGAGTACTTCACTTTGCCGACAGGATCCATCGTGCATTTGGCACCCGGCATGGACAAGTTGAGATAAAAGTGATCATTTGAATTCAGGAAATCAAACACTTTTACCTTGTCTTCCTCACTGGCATTGGTTTTCACGATGCTGGACGCGATCTCGCGGATAAACAGTGAGGTGCCCGCCTTGTTTCGATTGTGCACTTCATCGCCCATCTGAAGCGCCTGAGCGTTCATGCTCTTGATGTCGATCGGCCCGTGAATTTCGAGCGCTTCTTTCAGGATCGGATAGAGTGTCTTCTCCATCCAGTTCAGATGCTTAATAACGTTTTCGCCGTATGCGCCGAAACGAAGCACTTCACCAAGTCCTTCGTTCATCGTGCAGTAGGCATAGTTGCCTTGATCCATATTCTTGACAATAAAAACAGGCATTTTTGCGGTCACAACGCCGGCCATCGGGCCAACGGCAGAGTGATGGTGGCAGCTGTCAAAATCAATCTTTCCGGACGCGGCAAGTTCTTTGGCCTCGTCTACCGTCTCAGCGAGTCCCTGATAGATAATACCGCCAACCACAGCACCGCGCAGCGGTCCGGACATGTCTTCCCATTTCACGGGAGGACCCGCGTGCAGTATCAAATTATCGCGCATGCCGGGAAGTGTGTCTTTTGCAATACCCATTCCGATCAGTGTCGGCTGAGCGTCCTGCATCAACTTTAGTGCTTCTTTGTTGGCTTGATCAATGAAATTGGCCATATTGTTCATTCCTTCCTTTCCATTTGCTTAAACAATATTTCTTTCTATTTGTACACCGCCAAATGTATCGGTGTCATATAAAAGCGGATATGCGGGGTGTCTCCGCGTTCCGACGGCTTCCTGTTGAACACAAGCGCCGTGTGGGGTTTATCGTGTCATATACGCGTGATGTACTGCTAGAGGCACAACGCACGTAACGGTTCTTATATTGATTTCATGCGCGCAAGAAGCGCCGCCATTTTCTCGTTTCCACCGGCGGCAGGCTTCCAGTTGACATGAATGGCAGATACATCTTGGGATTTCATATCTTGATAAAAAGATTCAAGCCCCATGTTGATGACCTTCAATTCGCTCTTAAACAATTCATTCACTTTCATGTTGATGGACTCCTTTCCTTATTCAGAGACACGAGCGAGTATGCGATCGACAAGTCGAACGGCCTGCATGTTTGACGGCATAACAATGACACCGGCTTCTTTTAGTTCGTTTACCGACTTCTCCAAATCCTGCGGATCTTTATCGGTGCCGCAGACGGAGGCGACAACAACGAGCTCTTTACCTTCTCCGGCAAACTTTGCGCGTGCGCTGTTGACCGATTCGGCGACTGCGCCGGCAGGATCCGCATTTGAACCGTAACCTAATACACAATCGAGGAGCACGACCGCCGTCGTTCCGTCGACGTGAGATTCGAAAAACTCCGATCTCGTCAGCGGATCGATCATCGGGTGCGGACGGCCGCGAGTGAATTCGTCTTCACCGAGATCTAAGCAGATGTGCCCTTTTACTTCGCCCTCTAATGCTTCGATCGCCATGTCAGGTGTCATCGGGATGTTGGAATAAATCTTGTAGTTCTCACCGAGGAACTTCATCGCTTCATCAGTCAGCGTGCCGCCGGTATAGAGACCGCGCAGGTTTTTTTGATCCGGTTTCAATGAAGCAACTGCTTTTTCCACAATTGCTTCAATGTCTTCTTCCGTTGCATCAAAGCCTTCAAAGTCGGCAATCTCCTCGCCTCTTAACGCTGCGACGGCTTTGCGAGCGGCATCTTCCAAACTTACACAAGGGATCGCGCCGGCTTCGAGAATTGCCTCAGCGTCTCCGCCGATGAAATCGACCACGACAGGCTTTTTACATTCGCGAACCTTGTTTAAGATTTTCTTTTCCACGGACGGTGCCGGCGGTTTCGATATGAGCACAATCACTTTCGTCTCAGGATCGTTCTCCAGCGCGTCGATGCCAAGTGACATCATGAGGCCGCCAATCCGTTCGGAAAGATCGCGACCGCCGGTGCCGATAACTTGGGAAACGCCTTCGCCAAGCTTATCAATGCATACGGTCACTTCCTGTGTACCGGTTCCTGAAGCCCCCACCACACCGATGGCGCCACGGCTTAACACGTTGGCAAAACAAAGCGGTACACCATTGATGATTGCCGTTCCACAGTCAGGACCCATCATCAGAAGTCCTTTTTCAACGGCTTTCTTTTTGAGCTTGAGTTCATCTTCGACCGACACGTTGTCTGAGAAAAGCATGACGTTCAAACCTTTATCCAACGCATCTTCCGCTTCGCGGGCGGCGTAACGGCCGGGAATTGAGATCTGCACGAGATTGGCGCCTTTGAGGTGTTCGACCGCGGAGCTCAATGTTGGCGGCTGATAGTCGCCGGCTGATGCATCCTGTTTTGCATTGATCTGTTCGTCGAAAGCCTGTATAATTTGCTCCATCGTGCATTTCGACTCGTCATACTTCGCCGCGATGAAAAGATCGTTAGGCGTGATCCCCTCGAGCTCCGGCGTCGCCAGGCTCAATTTTTCTACGAGATCTACGTTCAGATCGGTACCCATGCCAACGAGCACTTCATCAACGCCTTCGATTTTCTTCAACTCGCGAGAGATGATCATCAGCGTGACAGAGTCATAGTAGGCATTTTTTCTTACCATACTGTTTACATTCATTCGCATCTACTCCTTACTTTTTCGTGTTTCCCTTCACGGTCTAGTTGTATATTCTTTTTTATTAGTTAATTACTGTTACGCCATGTTTCCATGAGTTGCTGCATCGCGCAGAGTCCAAACAGAAAATCTGATCCTGATGAAGCGCCGAACTGAAGCGCACTTGTAGCAGCATCCACAAGCGCATTTGTGTCACCTCCAAGCAACGCGCCGAGCACACTAAGGTATAGACCGCTGGCCTTGCCTTCTGCCGCGTGTTGAATCATGGAAGCGCTGACAAGCGTCGTTTGCTTCTTTGCCGCAGAGACAACATGTTCTATGAATGCCGAACGCTCTTTCTGTTGAGTGCTCCCAACGTTCTCGTCATAATAAAGCGACAGCAATACGGCCGACATAAAATCGTCACACGAAGGCGTGAGTCCGGGACCAAAGCCGATTAGCATCATCACCTGTCTGCCGGCTGTATGCCAATCCTGTCGCTTCACCGCCCGAAGGAACAGAACCATATCGTGGAGGATAAACCGGCAATACACGTTGTCACAATCAGCGACGGACACGTCTTCCCAAGTATCCAATACACTAACCAGAGATGCGATTCCCAAGGAATCATGCTTGGCAACGATGGTCTTAAGCTGTTTCAACGCCTGAAGGCGTGCTTTCGCGCTCCCGTATTTCACGTTTTGAAGATAGGGCGTCCATCGCTTTGCGTCCTGAAGTTCAATGCGACATTGACATGACGGCACCGTAAGCATCGGGAAACCCGTATATTCCACGGAATCGTCGACGAGGAAAGGCCATTCAAATGGTTCGCCAACGTCAAGCGTCAAACCCATCGGCATGATGTCACGTGATGCCGTAACCATCGTAATCAGATCGTCCTCCGGCGTTACAAGATTGACGGACGTTTGGAATACGGAGTGTACACGCATTTTCAGATAGCGTTTCTCGACGAGATACGAGTGCAAATCTTCTGCGATGCGACTCGCTTTCAATGTACGAATCGTCTTCACTGTAGAAGCTCCCTAATTTTCAACGCAAGTTGAAAATTAAACGCGGTCTCCGGATCGCGAAGGTCAATCCCGTACATATCTCTTATACGATTGATTCGGTAAATAATCGTATTGTAGTGAGTAAATAGAACTTCGGCAACGCGCTTAAGGTTGCCGCCGCACTGGAAATATACGCGTATAGTCTCAATAAGATCGCCGCGATGCTTCTCGTCGTGCTCTTCTAAGGGATCCAGAACTTCGTGGGCATACTTGAGGGCGTCTTCACGCAATAACGGGTGGCCGAGCACGCGCAACAAACCGAGATCGCTGTAGAACAACACTCGTTCATCCGATTTGCGGCTGACCAAAATGCGCACCGTCTGTTCAGCCTGGCTAAGGCTTGAAGAAAGATCCTGATACGTCTCCGCGATCGAGCCGACACCGACATAAGTGAATGAGAGAAGATCTTTCTCTTTCGCGCTCTCAAGCAGAATATCGATAAATCGCTGACATTGTTCCCTTTTGGCTTCGTCAGAAGCATTTTTATCATATTGCAAAAGGAAAACGGCACGGTCATTTTTGCGTGTCGAAAGAAAATATCCGTCGTATTCCTGCTTCAGACGGTTGGTAAGATTGAGAATATTCGTATTGATATTTTTAATCATTCGAGAATTATTCGGCGTCATCTGCAAAGGCAAATCTTGTTGAACAAGAAGCACAACGCACTGACTTGCGAGCTCAGGATGGAAAAGATAATAATCGGCGTTCTCAATCGCTTTCTCCTGTTCCTTCTCATCACTGCTCAACAACTTCTCAAGAAAAGTGCTGCGATGCACATTTTCGCGGTCGACCAGCGTAATACGATTCAAGATATCGAGCGCAATCAGAGAAGTCGCGGACTCAATGACAAAAAGATCGCGCTGACGGATCACGTAATCCGTATCCCACAGGTAGATGACTCCATAGCGCATATTGTCATAGTAAATGGGAATCGAGTAACGTATGATTTTTGTATTACCGACACGCGCCGAACGACCGGTCACATCGGGCACTGAGGAAGGCGATCTTGAAAAGACATTGGCGATGAGGCGATTGTAATCATCTATAATTTGAGCCTCTTTCTTGGGATCTGGACAATAAAAATAGGAGTCGCGAAATACTTCATCACAGATAACAACCGGCGATCGACTGATGTGATAAATCTGTTCGGCGATCGCCTTCATGCCGCCGTGTCGCAACATAATATCGCGCACCCGGTTGTTGAAATCAAAAATCTGTTTCAATGTGCGCGTCTGTTCACCGATAATCTTATTAAAAATGGCTTTGATGAGATCGCCGTATGGAACATCCACAGGAATACTGATGATGGGAAAATCAATGTCATTTGCGATGCTGAGCGCGTGTTCAGGAACTTCGGTAATATAACGATGTGTCTTTATTCCTATGCCGCATACTTTTTTGTTCTTTAATTCGGGTAGTATGCGCTCAAACGCGCCAATATCGTCACTAAAGGTGTACGCCGTCGTCAGAAGAAACTCACCCGGTCGCACCCAGTCCACAATGTCAGGAACCTCAATAACATTAACGGACACAATACTATTGCGAAGACCTTTCTCTCCTGCCAAGACTTCTGCACCTTGCATCATAGGAATAGAAAGAATGTCACCTAGCTGAATATCGAAACGATTGTCTGCTGTCATTACATCACTCCTTACTATGATTTTATACAAAAACGTGTCAGATTTAATTAGATGAAGTTAACAGCGTTTTGTTTATTATACCACATAAGTATGTATAGCGACAACAATTTTAAAACTTAGCCGCATTCTAAAACTCAGCAAAACATACTAAATGTCTTAAACAATCATAATCTCTCCAATAATTAGTCAATAGCCTCCAACATTACTCTTTTGATACGCTAAAAATGAGGTTGATGGTGACGTTCTATTCCGACAAAGCGTGTTACGGTAAAAGCATATCGCATACCTGAGAAATGAAGCGATTATGCCTTTGCAGACATGAAATATAAGCGATTCATTTGCCTATAAGCTTTAAATATAAACGAGATGTAAGCGATACTGAAGCGATTATTCGACTGTGGATTTGGGATATAAACTAACAAGACTTATGTGATTTAATCATCTGTAGACTTGAGATAGATACTTGAAATATATGGGATTTGATCACTTATACGCCTATATAAGGTTGAGATATAAACACATATTTTGTATTATCTTATAAATGGCGGTCAACGTTTTGTGTATATTTTGTAACGTAAAACAACGTGACAATAGGATAAACGTGTTAAAATTGACCATATATAAGGAGATTGCTTTGGTTAAATTGCTGAATCTATGCACCGCGGTGAACCGTGGTGGATTGTTTTGTCAATTTATCTAAAAAATATAGGCAATCTGTGACTTACAGGCTGCAGCGCAACACTGCACAAAGAAGGAGGTTTCTGTGCTAAGTCAATTTGATTACATCAAACCGCTTGTGCTAGACGACGCGCTCACGTTCCTCGCGGAACATGAGCAAACGTATATTTTAGCCGGCGGTACTGACCTGATCATTATGCTGAACAAGAACATGATCGACGCTAAATATATCCTGGATATCAAATATATTCCGGATCTCGATGTGTTTAAATTCACAGAAGGTGAAGGTCTGGAAATCGGCGCGAATGTCACCGTCAATGAATTGGCGGAATGCGATGTCGTTCAAACGAAGTATAAGGCGCTTTGCGAAGCCGCCTCTGTTTTGGCGACCGAGCAACTTCGCAACCGCGCTACACTGGTGGGCAACATCTGTAATGCTTCACCCGGAGCGGATCTTCCGCCGTCATTGCTGATTTATGACGCTACCGTCAAAATCGCGAGTGTTAAGGGTGAACGCATCGTCCCGCTCCGCGAGTTCTTCACGGGCGTCAAGAAAACTCAGCTCAACAAAGACGAGATTGTCGTCTCAGTCTTCCTACCCGATCCAGGAAAAAAGGACGACAGCATTTATCTTCGTCAAACACGCCTTCGCGGACATGACCTTTCGACGGTCGGTGTTGCATGCCGCCTTAAAGGCGACGGCAAAGTGGCTATCGCTATCAACGCTGTTGCGATCACACCGCTACTTCTCTCCGATCTTTCCAATCAACTGAACGCTAAAGGCCTGTCGGAGGAATCCATCCTTTGGGCGTCTGAAGAAATTAAAAAGCACATCAAGCCCATCACCGATGTGCGTGCTTCAAAGGAGTATCGTCTGCACATGGCAGGAATACTTCTTAAGCGCTGTCTAGCACAGCTTACAGGCAAGGAGGTATAACATGGCCCAACAAGCTGAAAACAAAGCATGCGCCATGACGACAGCCCATGCGGAATCTATGAAACGGCGTGTCAGATTGACCTGTCGCGTCAATGGACAATTTGTCGTCGAGGATATTGATCCGACAATGTTGCTCCTTCATTTCCTGCGCGACCGTCTAAAACTCTTTGGTACTAAGGAAGCCTGCGGTGAAGGCGAATGTGGTGCGTGTACGGTAATCATGAACGGGCGCCCTGTCACTTCCTGCCTCGTGCTGGCAGTTGAAGCAGAAGGCAGCGAAATCACAACGGTCGAGGGCCTTGCGAAAGATGGCGAACTCTCCATTCTTCAGCAGGAGTTCATTAAATTTGACGCTTTACAGTGCGGTTTTTGCACTCCCGGTATGCTCATGTCAGCCCGTGCACTACTTGACCGCAATCCGGATCCAACCGATGACGACATCATGGAAGCCATGAGTGGCAACCTCTGCCGCTGCACCGGCTACCGCCAGATTTTTGACGCCGTTAAAAAAGCTGCGAAACGGGAAAGAGAGGAGTTGAAACGCTCATGAGTCAGCCAGATTATAAAAAAGAGATGGAGCAGTTCTCCTACAAACAACATGAAGAGTACGAGTCCTCCTACCGCCATGTAGGCAAGGACTATTCTCGAGCAGACGCGACAGAAAAAGTGACGGGTCAGGCTCGCTATACGTACGATCTAGAATTTCCGGGCATGCTGTACGCCAAATGCCTGCACTCACCTTACGCACGCGCCAAAATTGTTTCGATTGACAAATCGAAGGCGCTGGCGCTTCCAGGTGTAACAGCTGTCCTATGCGGTGAAGATACCGATATCGTCGTTGGTCTTTACATGCAGGATAAATACGTCTTCGCGCGCGGTGAAGCGCGTTATCAAGGCGAAGTCGTCGCCGCTGTCGCAGCTACTACAGAAGAAATCGCTGAAAAGGCGATCACACTCATCGACGTCGAGTATGAGTTGCTTGAGCCGGTTTACAACATCGATCAGGCGCTTACAAATGAAACCCTGGTACACCCGAATATTGGCGAAATCGCCCATACGGAAGGTGTCTTCTTCCCGCAAGCAGATACGAATATCGCCTCTCTGAACAAGAGCCGTCGCGGTGATCTTGAAAAAGGGTTTGAAGAAGCTGACTATGTCATCGAGAATGAATTCTCGCTTCCTGCCGTCGCGCACGTTCCGCTTGAAGTACATAACTGTATCGTCCAAGCCGATCCGTTCTCAAATAAGATCAAAATTTGGTCTTCAGCACAGTCGCCGTTTGCACTTCGTCAAATGATGTCGGCAAGCTTCGGCATCAACGAATCCGACATTCAGGTCGTAATCCCTTATGTCGGCGGCGGTTTCGGCGGCAAGTCAGGTATTCATCTTGAGCCTCTAACGGCGCTTTTGTCGAAAGCATCTGGCGGCGCACCGGTGAAATTGAGAATGAGCCGTGAAGAGGAATTCAACTATATGCCGACGCGTGCCGGCATGCGCGGCCGCATCAAGACCGGTGTGAAAAAAGACGGCAGACTGACGGCCATGGACATCGTCTATGACTGGGATAGCGGAGCTTACGCGGACTACGGTGTCAACGTCGGAAAAACGGCGGTCTACGGAGGTCTCGGCCCCTACGATGTGCCAAACGCGTCCATCGTATCGAATACGATCTACACAAATAAAGTGTTCAGTACGGCATACCGCGGATTCGGTCACCTAGAGACACTGTGGACAATCGAACGGCAGATGGATGTCCTTTCACAGAAACTCGGCATCGACCCTTACGATTTCCGCATGATGAACATGTTGCGGCCCGGATCACGCACGATCACAGGCGAACTGGTGTCCGAAAGTACCGGAAGTCCCGTCGATTGTCTGAAAGCCGCCGCAAAAGAAATCGGCTGGACAGGTCGTAAAACGGAGGAAGAGCGCGAGCGCGAGTGGAAGACCGGTAAAGTGCGCGGCAAAGGATTCGCCATGATCCAGAAGGCTCCGGCGATGCCTGCGAACACGTCGTCATCGATCATCATGCAAATGTGTGGCGACGGCCATGTCAAGATGATGATGGGCGGCGTCGACTACGGTCAGGGAGCTGTCACCGCGATGGAACAGATCGCCGCTGAAGAGCTGAACGTACCTATCGATATGGTGGAATGCCGCCGTGTCACCGACACCGAAACAAATCCTTATGACTGGAACACCGTAGCATCCAAGCTCA
>JAAZKK010000047.1 GCA_012799825.1 Clostridiaceae bacterium
AAAATAAAACAGGAAGATTTAATTGTCCTGATAAGAAATACTGCAAACAAGATGAAGATTCAAGAAACCGTTGTGGAAAAGGATTACTGGGTTTGCTTTATTTTGGATTATTTATTTCATCAATCGGAGTGGAATAAATCATTTACTTTTAAGGGAGGTACGAGCTTATCGAAGTGTTTTTCTCTCATTGACAGGTTCTCTGAAGATATTGACTTAATTCTGGATTGGAGGTTACTTGGATATGAGAAGGATGAGCCGTGGCAAACAAGATCAAATACGAAACAGGACCTCTTCAACAAGGAAGCGAACAAAAAAACGGAATTATTTTTAGCTGAAGTTTTTATTCTGCAAATGAAAAAAGACTTGGAAGATATACTGACAGAACTGTTTCAACTCGTAATTGATGAAAATAATCCGCAAACTATTCTTTTTTATTATCCTAAGGTTTTTTCTTCAAATTATCTTACAGAGGCAATACGATTGGAGATTGGCTCGTTAGCTGCATGGACGCCATCAGAAACGGCTTGGATAGAACCCTATGTTGCTGTGGAATATCCGCAAATATTTGAAGGTAAAAAGATTTCTTTAAAAGCTGTTTCGGTAGAGAGAACGTTTTGGGAGAAAGCAACTATTCTTCATCACGAGGCTAATCGTCCGAAGGATTTAAAGATGCCGGCACGATATGCGAGACACTATTATGATCTCTACTGTATTGCAAACTCCGCTTATAAAGAAAAAGCATTTGAACAATTAGAATTATTGGAAAAGGTTTCAAAATTCAATGCAAAGTTTTATCCGAGGAAATGGGCAAAATATGAGGAAGCAACAAAAACCCATATCAAATTAGTTCCTGAAAATTATCGAATTGAAGAATTAAGGAAAGATTACGAGCAAATGAGGGAGATGTTTATGGGAGAAAGACCAAAGTTTGAAGATATTATGGAGACTATTCGCACCTTGGAATCAGAGATTCACAAAATATGATTTTTGCACCGAATATTGTGTAATATCCGGTGTAAAAAAGTGCTGTCAAGTATTTTTCGCACATTTGTCTTACTTGGTAATGTTTTTAGAGCCTCCCTTGGGGAGGCTCTAAAAACGCGGCGCGATGTTAAGCTCCACTCTCTACTTCGATTTCTGCTCATGTGTCTCAAAGTGCTTCATGTATAGCTCTGACCTCTTCTTTTCAGACTGCAAGGCATCTTGAAAAGATTAGGGAAAAATTGCGGAGAAAAAGCTAAAAGCTTTTATTCTTGAAGTTTCAGTTGCTGATAAACGGCCTCTGCTTCTCCGGATTGCCGCGATCCTATCAGATAGCGGGAGCCGTCTTCTAGGCAGACAAGCAGAAATGGCGGTACGGTAGGATCCAAGCTCAGTTTTGCGCTGCCAATCCCTTTAATAAAATAGCTGACCGACATCAGTTTATCCATGGCGGTGCCCCAATTCCTGGTCATATGCTCAGGTAACTCAGTCAATAACGTGACGTCCGTTATTTTTGAACGTTCCAACGTCTCCTTTGTTCTGCCGCGAAGTGCGACGAGCATGCGGTCAGTCAATTCTAAGCTTAACGACTGCGATTCTGTTTGCTTCAGGAATACACCTGTAAATGGCATCGCCAGCAATAGCAGCGCGATTAGAACAGCCAAAACTTTTCCTGAAGTTTTGGCAAGATTGAATGTCGAATTGACCCCCACACGTGAATTAATCAGCAGTCGGCTGTCATTCGGATTGTAATACACCACGCCGCCGATCCAGTAGTCATCGTCATCTACGTACCAATATTTTCCGCTCTCAGCCGTCAATCGCGCCTGAATTCGCCTTGTCCTAAACTCCGCTCGGATCGCGACAAAGGTAATAGCAAATGTGATTAAAAGAATTGAGGCCAATTGGAGAATAGGATGGTACTTAAGCAAGGAGAAAATCAGACTCATAGCAGCAAAGCCATAGGCCGATACCAACCAGACGATCCCCCAGTTATATCGCCTGACCTGTGTTAAGACACGAGTTAAATTGACGTTTTGATCGACCATCTCGGACTTATTCCGATAGAGATAACGGTAACCAAACCAGAAGAAAATGGTCGAAAAACCGAAAACGAGATAGAGGAAAATCATCTCCCGATCCCAGAGCAACGGCATAAATGATATTACAATCGCGAGAATGAACACCCAGTGCGAAATCCATTTAGCCGGAGGCAGCGCGGCGAGGTCAACGTATTGGATCGGCTTGCGTGTTTTTTTCCATCCGCGCTCCAGCTTCATTCGTTTCAATGCCATGTTGGTGCGGACATATGGAACCATCGGCAAAAGGACGACAAACAACAACCATGTCATCCAAGCCGTCATGAGCAACGATATTCTATCGATAAAAAGAAAAGGAATCGTTACAAGAAACAAAACGAGATTGATCCACAAGATTTGCTGTTTGAAACGCTCTAATAAACGCATGACATTCGCATCCGTCCGAGCTTCGAAAGGCAACGTGACTTCGACAACGATGTTCTTCTTGAACTTTGTTTCGTTGCGAAGCAGAAAGTACATTAGAATCGAAAGCCAGCATAGGGACAACCATAAGATCAATCTAAACAGCATCTTTGCCCTCCCTGTACAATTTTATGCACAGTTCGAGGGTATCATCCTCGGATACGCCGATGACCTGTAACTCTGAAATAATTAGTCTTAAACCCTCAACGGTAGCATCCGGTATGACTTTTCTTTCTCGCGGCGCTACGATCGTGCCTTTGCGTCGATCTGTCATGATATAGCCTTCAGATTTCAGCAATTGATACGCTTTGGAGATCGTCATCATGTTGACTCCGCTTTCCTCAGCTAACGCTCGAATGGTCGGCAAATGCTCACCCGGCATGATTAACCCCTGAGCAATGCCGATGACGATTTGATTTCTAAGTTGGATATAGAGCGGTATTTCGCTTTGAAAATCAAAAGCAATCAACATATGTGCCTCCTTTGCATTATCTACATTAATGCAAATAAGGCATACTGTCAATGCACTCTCTATCATCGGAATTATTTCAAACTCTCTTTATAATGCCTCGTTTCTCAATTATTTGGCACCCAAGCACTCAGAGTTAAAATACAAAGCTTTACGAGAAGTATTAAAGAAATCCTTTGAAGAGCAGAAGTGTCATAGTCGATAAAGCAAGAGCTTATGTGATATTATAAGGAATTTTTGTTTCGTATGAGTTTTGTTGGCTTTGTGAGTAGAGATAACAACTGTATAGCTTTTCACACATAGTTACGACAATACGGGGAAGAATACCATAATGCAGCAAACAGGCATGGTAGGCAGATTACAGGATATCAACATAATGAGAATGACCTTTGACTGGTCTCGAATCTTAAAAACTAGCACCTGAATAATATTACCAATGTCAATTTTCGGGATCAAATCTGATAACAATACCAAAGCCTAAAAGGCAAGCATCAAATTAGGATGTGAGCCTAGAAACCAATTTAGTTGTTACTGGCATAGCCAATAACAACTAAAGGATCGTCAGAGACAACACTGTGTGTGCTTGACAGGAAGATACACATTATAATAGCCCTTTTACAATGTTTTGTGTTTGGCAAGATAAAATTCATCCAGCATGGGTAAGTGGAGAAATCATTCAGTACTGCCAAGAAGAAATTCCACTATTAGTCAGCAGTTTAATCCTTTTAGTTAACTCCTAACTTAAAGAAGAAAACGGAGATGTAAACAATGGAAGACATTTTTCGTGTCAAAAATAAATACAAGAATTCAGGGAAATGGGTGAACTTAACCGCAAAACAAAAGTGAACGGATTTATACGATCCCATATACTCTCGACTAATATTCCATGCTTGGGAGAAAGCCAAGCATGGAGTATATGTCAATGAAAACGATGTCCCACACCCTACATGAAACGGAAGTTGAGGATGTGAATAGACAGACCTTATTTGACGATCCAGGATTTTCTCATGCCCCCGTCGACAAAGATCTCGGTCGTACCGGTAACATAGCTAAAGAAATCACTGGCCATGCAAACCACTAGGCCACCGATTTCGGTTATAGGATCGCCCCAATGCCCCAGAGCAATCTGAGAAGTTGCTGCCTCATATTGATCGGGATAATATTTTTTCCAATCAGCTAAACTCTCGCCGGCTCCGATGGGCATATATCCGTTTACTGTTATACCGTATTTTGCCCACTCATTTGCAGCAACCTTGACAAGGGCTCTTATCGCCATTTTTGTCGCAGGATAGAAGCCAAAGCCATTATGACCTTCTAAGCAATCCATAGACAAAACATTAATGATTTTACCCTTGGTCTTTTTCAGAGACGGCAAGCAGGCAAGCATAAAATTGAACATACCGTACAACCCGGAATTGACACATTTACGCAGTTCTTCCTCCGGAAAAGCCTCAAAGTGAATACCATGGGGAATATCGTGAGCATTGTTGACCAGAATGTCGATGTCACCGAAAGTCTCCACAGTAGCAGCTACGACCTTGTCAACATTTTCTCTTTCGGTGACATCGCATTGCATGCCCATGGCTCGACAACCCATGCTGTTAATTTCGCTTACGGTTTTTGAAATGAACTTCTCGGTTCTTCCCAGTACTGTGACAGCTGCACCTTCTTTAGCAAGCGCGATTGCAACTCCTCTACCGAGACCTCTTCCCGAACCGGTAACTATTGCAACTTTACCTTCAAGTATACCCATACTCATCCTCCCTATATTTTCATATAACATTGATCAGGAATCCGACAAATACTATTCTGCATCGAATGGTGCAATTTGCCAGGACGGTTTTAATCCGCCATCTACTATGATAGTCTCACCGCATATAAAATCAGCGTCAGGCCCAGCAAGGAATGCTACGACTCGCCCAATATCCTTTTCAGGGTCTCCCCATCGACCTGCAGGAACATTGAACTCGATATCCGGAAGCAGATCAGGCCTGAATCTTCGGTATTCCTCAATTACTTCCTCGTAACCGGCAGTGTAGATGGTATTGATGCGGATACCATACTTTCCCCATTCGTTGGAAACGGCGCGAGTCAAACCAATCAGGGAATCTTTGCCCATCATATAAGGACCGAAGCCTTCGCCCGTCACAAGGCCAGTCATCCCACCCATGTTGATGATCCTACCTCCGCCCTGCGCTCTCATATAATGAAAGCATGATTGACAAAAAAATGCTGCGCCGAAAAGAATAGTATCTATCACAAGCTCAATATCCTCTACCGAGGTATCCTCAAGAAGTTGACCCTGTGCAGGAACCATGGTATCGCAGTTTACCAGAATATCCACTCGACCATATTCCTTGATAACTTCTTCCACAGCCTCGTCCACCTGTGTCTTTACACGTACGTCGCAACTGACAGAAAGAATTTTTCCGCCCATCTTGGCAATCTCTTTTGCAGTATCGGCCCAGTTACTCTCATCAGAACCGACAATTGCAATTCTTGCGCCCTCCTTGGTCAGCGCCAAGGCAACACCTCGACATTCTCTCCCGCCGCCACCGGTTACGATAGCAACCTTACCATCCAGCTTACCCATACTCTTCCTCCTTTTTTGGCATTAATATAAGTTCTACCGTTAACCGTTTAAACCACCGGTTAACTCTAACATTGCATCAAGGATAGCTCCGCAGTCTGCAATAACTTTGTAATCTGATAGTCTAAAAATGTCCGCATTTTCGTCAGAATTGATACATAATATGATCTGGCTGTCCTTCATACCACAAATATGATGGGAGGCTCCAGAAACACCAAAACCGACATAAAGTTGTGGACGTATAGTCTTTCCACTTGTTCCGATCATATTATGATCGTTGTTCACTACGCCCAGATCAATCACAGGTCTTGTATAACCGACAGCGCATTTCAGCCTAGCAGCCAGCTCATTGAGTTTTCGCCAGTTTTCTTCATCGACAATGCCCATACCAGCGCATAAAATCACATTTGCTTCTTCGATTGGCTTTTCGTTTTCTTCCTTAACGGATTCTGCGACAAACCAGATACGACTTTCGTAACTGTCAAGAGCCTTGCTCTCGATTCTTACTGTCTGAACATTACTGTTTGCAGGAACATCCTTTTTCACAAAGACAGAGGGCTTGACGGTTGAGATCATAGGCCTGACGTCGGGAATTTTGATCTCTGTGAGGAATTTTCCTCCAAGAGCGGGTACAATATTGACAATTTGGCCGTTATCATCCGCAACAATGTCGACGCAATGCGCAGCTACACCAGTTTTCAATCTGGCTCCGACCGTCGGCGCCAACTCCGATCCCTGAGAGGTCGCAGCAATCAGAATGAGCTCCGGCGCTATGAACCGCACGGCTTCTTCCAATGCCAATGCATAGTATTCCGAATTGTAACGCGTTAGTTTGGGGTGATCTGTATACCAAATATAGTCCACACCCGTTTGACTGAGATCTTTAACCACTTCACTGATTTCATAGCCCAAGACAACTGCTCCAATGACAACGTTGTCATCATATTTAACGCTCAATTCCTTTGCCTTTCCCACTAGTTCGGCACAAGAAGGGTCAAGATGTCCTTTTTTGTGTTCAGCATATACAATTATTTTATCAAGATCCGGCTTTTCCATGTTTGTATGCCCCTTCTACTAATCGTCGATGACAGGCCTGATCATGCCCAAGATGGCACTGGCAATTTCTTCGTTGCTTCCATCCAGTAGCATACAATCTCTATGAAAAGAACTGGTTATGAGCTGTCCTGTCTTTGTAGGAGAACCCTGTAAGCCTATCATGGAAATATCCAAATCGGGAATGCTCTCCGCAGTCAGTACCTTAATTTCTTTCCCTTTCGAGGACAAGATTCCGCGTATACTCGGGTATCTTACCTTATTCATACCTCTGGATACCGCAAATACGGCAGGAAGTTTCACAGTATAATCAACAAAATAGTTGTCGGCCTTTTTTCTTACTGCCGCAATCTTTTCATCAACTATGTTAAGTGCACAAACCTCCATCACATGAGGATAGCCTAGCCATTCTCCCAGCTGTGATGGCACATGGGATGTAGCTCCATCTGCACTTTCATTACCAGCCAAAACAAGGTCAAAATTTCCAATATGCCTAAGACCTTTTGACAGCACGTACGATGTAGCCAATGTATCCGAACCACCAAAAATGCAATCGCTCATTAGATAGGCCTCATCGGCACCGTAAGATAAACATTCCCGCAACTGTGTCGTGACGGTCATCGGGCCCATGGAAATCAGCGTGATTTCCCCCCCTAGCTTTTCTTTTAGGCACAGTGCAAGCTCAAGAGCATGAAGATCAGAGGGATTGATCACCATCGAGATCCCTTCTCGGATCAGAGTTTTCATCACTGGATCAAACTTAATAATGTTATAACACTCCTCATCCGGAACTGCCTTAATACATACTGCTATGTTCAACATACTCAATGAACTCCTCCAAGCAATGTACTGCTATTTATAAAACGCAACTGTCCGACACCTTGCTGTATTACTTGTCAGATGAAGTACGTCAGATTGTCCACAAGAACGCTAGGAATTCCACCGCCGAAGAAATTCATCATGGCATCCCTAAGGAATCTTTCTATGTCGCACTCAACAATAGTGCCGTTGCTTCCATGCAACTCCATGGCGTCACTGGCGATTGACTGGAAAAGACGAGCACCCTTAATTTTGGCTGCAACCAACTGCGGCGTGGCATCCATGCCCATATTCAGTGTCTCACAGATACCGTATATAAAGACTCTATATGCTTCTATCTCTACCAGCATTTCTGCCAGCTTATTGCGGACTACTTGATATGAGTCAAATAAGCTTTTGCCAACATGCTCTCTTTCTTTACAGTATTTCACGGTTCTTTCGTACACTCCTTCTGCGCTTCCGAGACAGGCCGCCCCGAACAGAATCGTGCCGTTCGAAGAACTTGAGGTACATGCGTAATAGCCCATATCGATGGGGCCGAGAGCGTTTACTTTAGGAACTCTGCAATTGTTGAAATAAATCTGTCCGGTAGCTGAACCATGCCAGCCCATTTTGCGTTCAATATGGCCAACTTTGAAGCCAGGAGCATCTTTGGGAACCATTATCAGAGTTGTTCCCCTGCCCTCAACAGGATTAGGCTCGCATGTGATACACAATACGGCATAATAATCTGCCTGCCCGGCATTCGTGCAGAAAATTTTGCTCCCGTTGATTACCCATTCATCATTGTCGAGAACCGCTTTGGTGTTATATGCAAACCAGTTTCCGCCGCCTACAGGCTCACAGAGAGCACCAGCCCAGATCGCATCTCCAGCAATGATTTTCCTCAAGATCTTATCTTTTTGCTCGGGTGTTCCATAGTCGTGCAGCCAGCGAACGCACAAATGCATCTGAAGAAGCACACAGACAGCAGCTGTATTACTTTCCTTAGCAATTTCTTCAATGGCAAGGGCTGCATTGATGTAGTCCTCACCAGAACCGCCATAACTTTCGGGATAGGTAAGCCCGATGATCCCAACCTCTCCAGCTTTTCTCACAATTTCACGGGGAAAGGTCTTGTGTTCCTCCATTTCTTTGACAAACGGTTTGACTTCTTTTTCGGTGAAGTTCTGAACCATTTTCCTGAGAAGCTCTCTTTCTTCATTCATGTACCACATAATCTCGTCTCCTCATATAAAGTAATTCAGATGTTTTATTGATAATAACAAACAAAATTTGCGCGATTCGCGTTCAAAATATCAGCATTTTAGACAAATACATATCTTTGTCTACAATTCCTAACTTATTTGAAAGATGTTGAAGCAAGTTACGCCGAGAGGGCTTGTAGGAAATCTTTTAAGTGATCGACTGAGTTGACGTCCTCTATATCTTTCATACAGAGGAGTCACACAAACGGTCTTTTTCGGAGCTTTTATCAGTAACTGGGGCACTGCCTAATCTGTCATGCTTCAAAATAAAACGTCGTTCATAATAATCCCATCAACAACGAAAAATCAATCTCAACCATTACTAATATTACCTAAGACCATTGAATGCCTCACACACCATCAAAATAGCAAGATCCCTCTATCGGTTATGCAAGGCTATAATAAGAAGTTATTTCAACGGAGTCTTCTCTTAAATCCACGTAAGTTGACACGGCTACCTGTCCGGTTAGCTACAGACTTCAGCTAGTTATTGCTATACTAGAATAAGAGGAAGAAAATTGTTCCAAGAACAACTATTATTCACAGTCTGTATGTCAACGCACTAACTATATGAAGTAATAATGTGTTGCCATTCAGTTTGAGTTTTGGTACGACGGATGGTGTAGGTATATACGTAAAGATAGGATATAACAATGTCGAAGATTACTAAAACAGCGATATCGGACTGCTTTATTAAGCTGTGCACTCAAAAACCAGTAAGGAAGATCACAGTTGGGGAAATAATTGCAGAATGCGGCATTTCTAGACAGACGTTTTATAACAACTTCAAGGACAAATATGAATTGATTAATTACAAGTACTCCCTTGACATCGAAGCTGCCTGTGCCATGAAGAAGGAAAGCGGACTACTGGCCTCTGCGCAATTGCTGTATGAAAAATGTTTGGAAAGTGAGGAATACTACAGAGCAATTGCAGAATATGACACACAGAACGGCTTTCCGCAGTGTGTTTATGAGTGCAGCAAAAAGTATTATTATGATACCATTGTCAAGTATTACGGTAAGGGTTCTCTAACACCCTCTATAAAGCTCGAAATCGAGTTTTCTGCTACTGGCAACCAGAAGATCTTTCTTGACTGGATTAAAAGTGGGATGAATGTGGAACCGCAAATAATGGCGAAGAGAATTCTGAAATGTCTTCCGATTAATCTGAAAGCACTCATCAGGAATGCCACAACTTGGCTGAATATTGAATAGAATTTGTTAAAAACCTCCTTGTATAAGAAATCAACAAGTTCCAATCATTTGCTACATGGTACCGTACTGTTTTTCAAGGTTGTTAAGAAGCCTTTGAAGGTCTTCCTCTTGAATATGATCTTACAGCGGTAAGCGTCAAACCTGACTGCGCCTTTTACGGTTTCAAGTAATCGGTGATAATGGGGTAAGTTGTGACATCTTAAAAGCTTTTAGGATGGTCGCAAGAGGTCTTAAAGCCTCTTAAAATTTGCAAC
>JAAZKK010000005.1 GCA_012799825.1 Clostridiaceae bacterium
AGGACTTTGCAAGGTCATTCCGGATGTTTCATACTCATGCGTACACAGCTTTCAGAATTAATGCCCAAACGGGAATCGTCACAGATGAAAGAAGGGTTGTTAGACTCACCATTTGTGCCGCGAATTCGTTTTGACTGGGTTTGTCGGCGGAGCTCATAGCAACGCATGAAGCAATCGGCGTCGCAGCGCCCAGAACAACTGCGCTCACCGCTATATTGTCTTTTAGAACGAAATAGGCGGCAAGAAACGTCAGCAAGGGCATCAAGATCAAACGCACCGCCGCGATGCGATAATAAATACGTTGATTGAACATCTTTTTCAAATCCGCCAATCCCAAGCTCGCGCCAATTATGACTATTGAAAGAGGCGTTGCAATAGAGCCGATAAAGTCGACACCCTTATAAACGATTTCAGGCAACCTCCACCCTGTCAAGAACATAGCCATACCAATCATGCAAGCTATCAACCCGGGATTGACAAATGAACGCCACCGAAACTTTGTCTTTAATCCTGCGTCCTTTTCCGCAAAATAAATTCCAACACTGTAAAAGAACAAATTGAAGTGAATGACTAATGGAGTGCTGTAAAAAACGGCGATCGGACCGAGCAATGCATTCATTATCGGAAAACCGATAAGACCCATGTTCGAGAATATTATGCCGTTCCTAACAACTCGTTTGCATCCCTGAGGCGCATCAAGGAGCGCACCAAGGGGAAAGGAAAGAGCTAATACAAAGGCATACATCAGAAAACCGAAGATGAATATTTTCCAGACAAGGGTACCGTGAGCCTCTGCTTCTGCAGGATCAATCTTATTCAAAATCGAAAGAATCATCGCCGGCATCGCCGCGTTCACAACAAATCTGGAAATCCTTGCATTCGAATCTTCCGTAAAAACTTTACGGCGCCCGTAATAAAACCCGACGGCAAAGGCCGCCGCCAATTGAACCATTGTCGATAGAATATCCACGTTTTTCCCTTCTACTTTCGAAGCCCTGAATGTAGTACGTAAATCAGCGCTATCATCGGCGTTCAATAAATATTTGAAAACTCCGTCCTACAAAAAGCAGAAATTAGCACTTCAGGTTTGATCAAATGATAAAATTTGCGAACGCATATATCAAATGACAAATGGTGAAAAATGCAATCGGAATGATGGCAATTCGGTTTCTTCTGTCGATTGCATATAGCAAAAACGCTGAGCACGGTAAGACCGTCAATGCTAATATTACGATTGTGCCTGCTATTCCCTGATAATACGCAAACCAACTGACATAATACAGGAGGCAGCAAATCACTGTACCCGCAATAAGCGGCGTTACACTGAGTTTTTTAGATTCACTATTCTTAATGATACACAATATTGCAATCATCAATACCTGTGACACGGACGCGATTGAATCGATCGTCTTTGTGACGGAGTCCACTCTTAAAATATCATTTGGCGCGGGAATAGCTAGCCATATGATATTTGGAATCATAACAAACAGAAACAATACTAATGCCCAAACGTCGAAGCCGATTTTGTAATTCTTCAACACACATATCTCCTTTTTCGCAAACAATACTACCGTTCCGTTGCTACTTTTTTTGCGCACGCCGTTTGCAAGCAGCTCTTTCAATATCTTGAAAAAATTCCAAGACCGCGACGGTTTCCTGACAAGTCTAGACAAAAGCCTCCCCACAAGGAGGAGGCTGAGGAGGCCTTTATCTTATTGAGACTTGTACAATCTGCTCAGCAGCTTCTGACCGATTTCGGTCAAGATGTTTAGCCGCACTTGTCTTTTGTCTACCCTATGTCAGCGTTCATAGTCGAGCTTGCCTAAGTTCAACTTTCAGGCTAAAACGCGCCAAGCAGTGGCTATCTGTTTTTTCCCTCTGTCAGCGTATTTAGCTGAACTTGCTTGTTTTCTATCCTAATGTTAGCGTATTTTGCCGCGCTTGCCTATTTTTGGCTGACGTAGAAATACGACACCCGCAGCTGTGCCGCCTAGGAGAACAACTGTTCCGGTCACAAGCCAGACGATGACTCCCGGTTTTTCGTCCGACGCCTCTCCCCCAGTGTCTTTTGAGTCGGCACTTAGAACGGCAGGATCCGCTCCATCTTTGTTCTTAGGCGAAGATACGCGTTCAGAATCGACCCTGACCTCTTGAGACTGCGTTGCGTCAGGAAATGACAAACTCTCCTCAGGATCTGAACCATCAACCGGCTCCACTGCGTTAGCGTCAAGTTCTGTGCCATTTGGCTTAGGCTCCGGCTCATTAGGTTCCGGCTTAGGTTCCGACTCACCGGGTTCGGTCACATCGAGTTTAATCACAGGCGGAGCCGTTTCATCGGGTTCCGACTCCTTAGCTTCTGATTCGGGCTCAGTCACACCAGATTCAGGCTTGGGCTCTGCAGCATCAGGATCAGTCGTATCAGGTTCGGGATTCGTGACATCCGTTTCCGGGTCTTTCACACCGGGCTTGGGTGTCGGTTCGTCTGATTCAGGATCTGTAGTGCCCGGCTTGGGATCTGTAGCGCCGGGCTCGAGCTTCGACACGTCAGTTCCGGGATTCGGGTCTTTCGAATCGGGATCAGAAACATCAGGCTCAGGTTCTGAAGGAGGAATTAAGGCAAGTGCGTCAATAGCTGCACGCACATCAGCGCTCGCGACATCGATTTCCCAATCTGTTGCCTGTCCTTCAGTCAGAATTTTTCGTCCAACAGATAGCGTCTCCGCTAAATCAGCAAGAGAATCTTCTGTATAAGGTTCGGGGGAGATACTCTCGCCTTCAGTAACGACCACCGCTAAAGCGCTACGAGCGCCGATAATTTGATCCAACGTCGTGATCAGAGCGGTGACGCGGCTCTCTGCGGACGCCGTTTGGGCGCCGAGGATCGCCGGTTTTGCTATGACACTCTTCGCCTGATCGATCACATTCAGCCTCGCCTCAGCGTCAATCGGAGCCAATAACGCCGGAGCGATCTCTTTGGCATGAGCCTCTGCCAACAACTGTTTGAGGTTTGTCGTGTCGGCATTCACTGTCACAGTGAAGCTCGCCTCTTTCAAAGTACGATCTACGGTGGCAGAGACGGTCAACTCATAGATTCCCCAGTCAAGCGTCTCAGTGGCAACAACGGCTCCTTCTTGCAGGGCGAAACGGCCATCGAAATCGTCGATAAGGCGTACGCGCAAATCATCCGGGTAATTGGTCGCGACCTCTAGCGGGATCTCCAAGTCGACTTTGGGCTCATCAGTGCTGCCGTCGCCAAAGTCGGACGGAAGCACAAGCTCGACGTCTTCAAGTTCGCCCAGCGTCAGTTCAACATTATTATTCCAGTTAACGTAAAGCGTTGTATCTTTTTGGAAAGCAAAACCTTCTTCGTAGGGATTAGTGCCTGCTTCATCAAAGCTCAAACCTGTGAAATCATAGAACTTCCGCTCTGGTGCCGCGCAGTCCTCAAGCGTACGTCCTTTCACCACACGGAACTCTTCTCTTCCGCCAAACCTATCAACGACTGCCACCGTCACATATGTATAATCCCACTGCGCATAAAGGTGCAGTTCATCCGTATTGATGACGTCCCGCTCAAGATTCCACGTCGCGCCGCTGCCGTCACGGGCAGTGTTATAACCAGCAAAGACGTACCCTGAGCGCACCGGCTCATCAAGCACTCCAACCGTCTCACCGGTAGTGCGACGAATCAGTCGCATAGGATCTCCATTGGTTGGATGAATGACCGCGAGACTCTCCTGCGGCGCAATCCAACGCGCGTATAAAGTAATGTTTTTCTTAACCGGCGTGTTGGCTAACCACGGCTCCGTAAATTCGGCATCGGTATACCAGCCACCAAAAACGTCACTGCCCGTTGTCGCAAGGACAGGCAATTCCAGTGTGGATAAAGCATCGACCGTCCGCGGCGCCACTGTGTCAACACTGTTCGTGACAAAATTGACACTATACTGATCGGCCGCCCAGCCAGCGTAGAGCGTCAGGTCGCCGTTAATCACATCATGGGTAAAGTCAAAGGGCTTCGTCGCTTCACGATCTTTATACCAGCCGGTAAACCGGTGATGCGCCTTTGTGGGTGCCGCCGGAGCCTCGATGCAACTGTTGCCTTCGACGTCATTCAGCGATGCGACCGGTGAACCGCCCATACTTTCAAAATTCACGATATAGACATTGCCATAAACGGTTACAAAACGAACTTTAGTAATCTCAGTTCCATTATCGTTGACACTGTAGACCAGCTTGTAGCTTCCGTCGTGTTCAGGATCTACATTGCCTTCTACAGTGACATTCCCGCTGATATCGAACCCGTTCGCGTCAAACGCCTTAACTCCGACCAGCGGATTGAAATGCGCGGCCTCGGAAATGTGCAGGCGGGCATCCCCCGGAACCCGAAGCGTGGGATCTCCTGCGGTTGCAGGCACTGCGGGAAGAATCAATGTAACTTCATCGACAATCGTCATGTCATTGCCATGGCGATACGGCACAAGATCGGCAATTTCAGTTCGGTAAGTCCGCACCGTGAGGGCATTGTTCTTGACCTCAACATAAGAGATATTATTCAGTCCCTCCTGGTTTCGCACGGCAGCATAAGGCTGCTTAGCACCTTTGAGGCTGTAATGTTTACTGGCTGACGAGTCCGCCGTGACATAAAGAACCTCATTTTCTCCTGGGTTGACGTGAACCGACTTAACCGGCGAATCGACCTGCGGAGTCGTGCCGTTCATCAGGTAGGTGCGCACGTAGCTGTGGTCGTGGCCCATGAGCACCAAGTCAATGCCGCAGCGGCTTAACACCGGTGCCAGCTGGTTGCGCTGATGAACGATCCCTGCCGAATCGGAGTGCGACGCGGCAGAAAAAATCGACTGATGAAAGGTAACGATCTGCCAATCTGTCCGTGCGTTATACATTCCTGTAATTTGCTCTATAAAATCAATATGTTCACCATAAACGCGATTATTTGCATTGAGCGAAATGAAGAGGACGTTGTTGTAGATAAACCAGAAGTTCCCGCCTTCCTCACCGGCATTCCGAATACCGCTGTCGGCTTGAACGTTCGGATTGGAAAAATGCTGTGAATAGGCGACACTGCCGTCATCATGATTACCAACCACTGTCGTGAGAGGTACACGCTTAAGTGAGTCATGATTGAGAAGGGCATCGTATTGTTCGAGATTGTCCGACTTTTCAACCTGATCACCGGCCGACAAAAGGAAACTCGCACCGGGATGACGCTGATAAATTAGATCCAGCGAAGAATACCATCCGATCTTGTCATTGTGCAGACTGCCGCTGCTGCCGAGTTGCGGGTCACCGGTAAACACAAAACTCCAGCTTGTACCATGACTGCCTGTATTGAATTCATAGACTTCACCGGCAATACCCTCGTTGATAACTTGATAAATATAATCGGTATTGGGTTTGAGGCCGGTTATTCTTGCCTTGTTCACGAAGAAATCAACATCATTCGTTGCTCCGACCCGCGCCTTGAATTCGCGGATTTTGCTCGGATCATTAGGCATTTTGCCTTTGCCGGGACTGTCGTATTTCTTGGCTAAGCGCACCACGCCGTTATCGGCGGAAGTAGATTGCCATGTCACCAAAAGCTCCGTCTCTCGTGCTCCGACACCGAGATGGAGATTCTTGAACATCACTTCAACCGGCGCATTGGGATCAGCATCTGCGATCGTGTAAATCACCGCGATCCCGTTGATTGCATCGTCCTGTCCTAATGAATCGGTCCACTGCGAATCGAAGAATGAGGACAATTCGTTGCCTAACATGCCGATGTCGCTGTCATTATTAACGTGACGTTCAACGAGTTCATCGATCTCGGCATCGACATCGATGTCGGCCAAATTCATGAGCAAATCTCGAAGGGAAACCTCGTTCTCTGAAAAGCTGCCGCTGAGGATATAACGAATTAAGCTGCGATAGACACCTTGGCTCGGGGCTGTTTTGTTAATGTCCAAATACATCTCGTCAAGAATCGGATTGATGATATTCCGCTTCATCGACGGGATCAGCGCCTCCACCACGATCCGACGTGTCAAAGTGACCTTCAGATCAGTGATCACCTCCTGCACCCAAGCCGGCTTCTCCTCGGCACCATGGATATAAGAAAGACGAGAAAGATTGTAAAATTGACTTAATGTTGTGCCGTTTGCGTGCACTACAACATTGCCGACATCAGTGAAGACCTGCTCAAAGGCTCGTTCCAGCCTCGTTTTTCCACTCGCGTCCACCGTCAGCCATTTTGCGTTGAATTGTGTGATAAACAGGTCATCCAAGCCATTGTGAATGCTCGGGCTGCCGTCAGGTTGATTGCGAATCGGCACATCGTAGTCGGGCATGAATCCGACTACTCCTGTCGGCCACATGTGAATATACGGATTATTTGTGCCGACGCCCTGCACATTCACCTTAATCTTGCCGACCTTGAGACTGTATTCCTGCGTCTTGCTATATTTACGAATAATTGTATCTTCAACTGTCTGCTTAATGTTCACGCCGAGTAATGACTCGAATACTCCGTAAAGACCAATGTCCATCAAGGTGTCATTTACCGGCTTCAAGATGCTGTCCGCCATCGTCCGATTAAGCAGTGAATGGGCATAAAGCTTGTCCCGAAGATGTTTCTGATAATCGATCGTCTGACCGTTCCGATTGATTTGTTGAATCGACCGCGACTCAAATGTCACATCATCTCCGCTGAAGACGGCGTAACGAATCGGTGATCCTGACACCAAGGGCGATGCCGTCTGTGCTTCGACGATTTTATTCCCTTTACGCGAAACATGCTCTGCGATATCATTTCCGTACATATGCCCGCTGAAAACCGTCTTGAGATTTGCATTAGCAAAGCGCTCGGCAATCACTCGGGCGTCATCGGCCGTCTCAAAGATTCGGATATTCAACATGGTGTGGTAGTTATTGCCGTAATGAATGAGCAGGGGATGGTGCACTCCTGCAATAACAATCTCGTTGTTGCGATAGGCAATCTCCAGCTGATTGTCGACCCATTCCAAGAGTTCGGGCGACAACATGGCCTCGCTTCGCCCGGCAAAGTCAGGCGTGTATACGGCGGTATCCAGCATCAAGATCTTGTAGCCCGGCTTGGGCGATACGATATAGCTCATTCCGCCTTGTTTAAACTGACCGTCAACAGTGTTCAGACCTTGATAATAAGCGGCAAAATCCCGCCCGTCATAACCAAAATCGCGAAAGATCTGTCGAAATTCGCTTGGACTCATATTGGCTACAGCGCGTTTGCGATTGCTGGCATAGCTCACGGCCTCACGACTGTTGATCTCGTTGTCGCCGTTAATGACAAATACCTTTATTCCGTCAGCCTCAACCGCCCGGAGCAGATTAGCCAACTCGATAGCACTTTGTTTCTCGCCCTTATGAGTTAGTCCGCCCGTTATAAGCAGCACCTCCGGAGCGTCCGCCCGGATCATCTCCAGTGCTGCACGAGTGACATCTGCGCTCTCAGCGACCAGTCGGGTGGCATTAGCATGCGCCTTTTTGAAAGCTTCATTCTCGCCGCCCGTGAAAGAGGCAGGATAATAGTGTAGATCCGAAAGTACGGCGATACGAAGCGACTCCGTCGTTTTGGGAGGACGATTCGAATCGGGAAGTGCCGGCGAACCTTCGTCGCCCCCTTCGCCTCTCACTGTCTGCGACATCACTCCAATCCCGGCAGCAACAACACTAAAAATAATCAGCGCCGTCAGTAACACGCTTACAAACTGCTTAAAAATATTTAAACGATTCCCGTCATTTTTTCGCTTCGACTTATTTCTCATCGCGCTTTCCTCCACTGGGCGTACAATTTCACGTCGTTCAACACCATGCCTTCGGCAAAGAGTTCTGCAGCACTCTGACCGGCACCGTTCGGCTGAGTGTTCCATTCGACAAAGATATAGCCGGGACGAGTCGGAACAGCATCCGGCAGCTGTACGACAGATAAATATTCAATATTGCTTAGGGCAGCGGGGATATTGCCTGCGTCATCAGCATTGCCGACGAAGCTTACTGTGTATTTTTTGATGTTGAAAACCGGGGTCAATGTCATATCCTGCGGCAGAATCTCGGCGCTGAAGTCCCAAGGTCCTCCATCGTAATGCCAGCCCTCAAATTGATATCCGAGACGTTTCGGCTCCCGAGCAGGCATCGGAATCGGATTTGTATAAACAACGCTGACATTCTGAAGCGGCGATGTCCAAGCGTCACCGTTTCCGAAACTTATAGTAAAAATGCTTGGCTCCCACTCAGCGCGGAGAACAATATCTTCCGTAACTTTGTCAGCAGCAAAATCCCAGTAAGATTCCTGTCCGTCAAGTCGCCAACCAAGGAAACCGTAGCCGAGGCGTGACGGATCTGCCACAGGATCGACTGTTGTTTCGTAGGTTTTGCTCTGCGGCGGGATCTCTTCGTCTCCACCATTCAGATCAAAGTTGACTGAATACACGTTCGGCTCCCACTGAGCATAGATGTTGAGATCATTGGCCGGCATAAGGGTTTCCGAGTTAACCTTCTGACCGGTTCCGTCAGGTGCTGTATTCCAGTCGACAAATGTCCAGCCGATCCGAGTAGGCACGCGCAGTACGCCGAGCGGCATATTGTAACCAACGCTCATCGGAGCCGGGTCGGAAAGTGTGCCCGGATCGGGGATGTAGTTGACGTTGTAAAAGTTCGGTGTCCAGCCTGCATAAAGCGTCGTCGGCTGTGAGATAGCCGTATTTTGGTAACGGTTAATCAAATCGGCATCGGTGTGCCAGCCGGTAAAGCTGTAGCCGAGTCGAGTCGGGGTAGGCAGACTTGCCGGAGTACCGCCCTGACGTACCCGTTGGATATTTTCAGCGCTGCCTCCATTGCTTTCGAAGCTGAGGTCGACATCGTAAATTGCGTTGATGGTAGTACTTGCTGTGGCGTTGAGCGCTTGATCCCAACCGGCCAATGTATAGCCCGGTGTTAACGTATGCGCGGGAACAGGAATTGCGCCTCGACCGTAGCGATCCGTATACGCGGCACCGCTATTGGAATTGAAGGTACCGCCTTCCTTGAGATTAAGTGTTATTTCATAACCGATAAACTGAAACAGCACCGTCGCCCAACCGTCATACCGCTGATGATTGCGGATGATCAGATTAGATCCGTTTTTTTCCTGATTCGGCCAGTTGCTTGTCCAGCTGACGAACTGGTAGCCGTCTTTGATATTTTTAACGCCGAGCTCCCATTTTTCTCCCGATAAATACAGTGGATTGTCAAAGTCGATATAGTCGACTTCACCTCCGGTCTCCGGGTAACCCGGTTGGTGCTGGGTCTGGATGTAAACTTGGAAATAACTGGATTTCTTTTTGAATTTTTTAACCCAGTCATAAATCTTTTCGCGTCGACCGTTTATCGTTTGCGTCGTCCACGGACCGTTGTAAGCCGCCTCGATTGTGTGACCGGCAACAAGAGATAACAGTAAAGTTATTACGGCCAGCATCGCAATCACGCCGAACACTCTCTTTGCATGCTTCATAATAAAAACGTCCCCCTTCTTGTTTTCTTGCTGTTCTTCAGTGGAGATAAAAATCGATGAGGAGCGTTCCCGCCAAGACACATCGCTGTCAATCGGCATCTATCGCGCCTATTCTAACTTCCCCCTCAATATAAGTTTGACAGGTTTATGTTGGGTTTCTATCGGGAACGTGTCAGATCTTTGTCAATCTTGACGCGACCTTCACTTGCATTAATTTACAATTGCGTACGATCCGGTCCGTCTCAATGTTTGAGTGGGTTTTATAAAAAATCGGGAAATAGAAGACGCGGGGAACAATATCGGCAGTATCATTGCTCTTACGCACACTGGAAGTGATCACTCAATTTTCGAGGAATCTCGAAAGGATCTGTAAACAAAAGAGACCGATGATAAATCGGCCCTCCGTACTTTGTTGCATTATATTGATACCTGTAATCTTGATGTGTGCACTTCGTCAAATGCACATCGGTTTTTCCCTCGAATGACTCCTAATAGCAAATCACGGCGCATGCCTTTCTCACTCATCTTACATATTCACCTGTAATACGACATCTAGCCTTGTAGGATCAAGTTTTAGCACATCCACTCATATCCCAAAACGATGAACGTCTGGCTTGCCATTAGATACAATACAAAGGTCCAAGCCATCACTAGTCTCGGCAAGACACTCTTAATTAGGGGCTACTGCCCAAAAGCGTATTTTGCCTGAGGCCTCCAAATAAGACCTCGTTGCCATAGCTGAAAAAAAGTCAATAAAAGATCCCGCAGGCTCTTTTTCAGGTTCATTACGATCGTAAT
>JAAZKK010000003.1 GCA_012799825.1 Clostridiaceae bacterium
GAAAACATTTATTTTAATCGTATTTCCTTCACCTATCCGGACAGCGACAAACCGATTTTAGAAGATTTCTCCTTGAGAATCGAGAAACGAGGCATAACTCAGATTCAAGGCGAGAGCGGCCGAGGCAAATCCACGCTTCTCAGCTTACTCTGCGCTTACTATCCCTTGAACGAAGGCAACATATACCTGTCCGACATAGCTCTAAATCGAGTCGGCAATCTCAACGATCTTGTAACGATAATGCGCCAAGACAGCATCTTCTTTGACGGAAGTTTGGCAGAAAATATCAGTATGTATCGCCCCGTAACAGATAAAGAACTTATGAACGGGCTCCACAGGCTGGGACTCGGTCATCTTGCCAAGACGGAGATCCTGCATGCGCCGATCAGCCAGTACTCCGGCGGTGAAGCCAGAAGACTCATGGTTTTGCGCGCCCTTTTAAGAGGATCTGAAATAATAATATTGGACGAGCCTCTGGCCAACCTTGATCCGGAATCTATCCGTCTTTTAGAGGAAGTTTTAGGCAAAGAGAAGAATCGCTTCCTGATCTTAATTACACACCAGCCCGTCAGCATACCAACCGAGCTTAGCGTGTCCATTTAATGAGTGTCCCTGTCGAAGGAATAGGCATCGTTGAGCGCCCATAGGTAAAGGTGCTCGTGTAAAATATGAAGAAAAGCACTATGGGCAAGGAGAAGGAAGCGGAGTTAAAGCGTTCAACTCCGAGATCGTCATTTACCTCGCCGAGGGCAGCGAGCTCGAGATGAACAGCATGCAGATGAAGACGTGGAAGGTACCCGTCGCCTCACTAAACAGGAGGAGGAAATAAAAATGGCAGTTACAAGACAGATTACAGAAGACATCACATGGGTCGGCGGAAGCGACCGGCGCTTGGCATTGTTCGAAAACATCTTTCCATTAGAGCACGGTGTCACCTACAATTCTTATCTCATCAACGACACAAAAACGGCTCTGATCGATACGGTCGATGATTCCGTCACCCGGGAATTTCTGGAAAACGTCCGACAAGCCCTTGACGGCAGACCGCTCGACTACCTCGTTATTAATCACATGGAGCCGGATCACTGCTCCCAGATCGATACCATTCGCCTCCTCTATCCCGATGTCAAACTGGTGGGCAACAACAAAACCTTTCAATTCATCCGCCAATTTTACGATATAGATCTTGGCGATTCCTGCGTCCAGGTCAAAGAGGGCGATTGCTTAAACTTGGGAAAACACACACTGCAGTTTCTCTTCGCCCCCATGGTGCACTGGCCGGAAGTCATGTTTGCCTATGAAGAGCATACAGGCATACTCTTTTCGGCCGATGCCTTTGGCACATTTGGCGCTTTTCAAGGTTCGATATTCAGCGATGAGGACGATTACCAAGAGATTTACCTAGAAGAAGCACGCCGCTATTACACCAACATTGTCGGTAAATACGGGTCTCAAGTGCAAGCTGCCATGAAAAAGGCGTCTACCCTTGATATACAAATGATTTGTCCTTTACACGGCCCCGTCCTTCGAGGTGAAGAAATATCGTTTCTGTTGGAAAAATACTCAAAATGGAGCTGCTACGAGCCTGAAGAAAAAGGCGTGCTCATCGCTTACGCCTCCATGTACGGCAATACGAAAAATGTCGCAGAATTGTTTGCAGCTAAACTGGTCGAGGCGGGTGTTCGTCCGGTGCGCGTGTATGACGTATCCAAAACACACTACTCATACATCGTGGCGCAAGCTTTTCGCTTGAGCCACTGGGTCTTCGCCTCCCCCACCTATAACATGGGACTTTATGCGCCAATGGAAACTCTTCTACGAGATTTACAGGCTCTGAACTTGAGAAACCGGGACGTCGCTCTGATTTCCAACGGCACCTGGGCGCCGGCGGCAGGCAAAATAATGACAGAGCTTTTGGGCTGTATGAAAGACATCCGCTTGGTCGGCGATGTGCTGGATATCCGCTCCACCCTAAAACAGGATCAACTGCCCCAACTGGAAGCCCTTGTTCAAGCGATGCTGGAAAGTGGTTTAGGCATGCTCAGCACGTAGGCGTTTCTGCCATTTCCTCTGTCGATGAGCATAAAACGCTTTCGCCCATAGAGCGACAATAGGCGTTTTCCACCCTGCGCCGATTTCCACCTCGTCGGTATAGCGGGTTCTCTATCTTTGTTTACTATTGTTGCAAAATGAGTTAGTCTATGCTAACTTCAGCTTACGCCTCAACATCTGCATCATTTTTGACCTGCCAGATGTGGTGCGAGGCGTTGGCTTAGGCCGAGATTATTTTGCTAACGAGGGAATGAAGAATGACTGTATCGAAAACAAAAAATCGTATGCTCGCAAATATTATCTATTATCTTCGCATCTGGCATCGAACCTTTCCTGCAGGAATTTTACTTATCCTGCTATCCGTTCCTTTGACGATTCTTTCTATCTACTACCAGATCCGCATTCCACAACTGCTAATAAAAGGCATTGAGTGTGGAGATTCGGTACAAGCGACGTTGCTTGCCATCTTGTATGTTTTTCTTATTATGACTATTTGCAAGATGCTGATGGAAATCTGCCGAACAAAGCTCATGACGCGCGGATCTCGACCGATGATGTGGCTCTACTCTGTACCCGTACACGACAAGATTTTTTCGATGCCCTATCAACAGCTCATTAGTGCCGACGTTCAAAACCAAATTGTCAAGCTGGAATCAATAACAACCCGCGGAGGTGACGGCGGACCGATCCATTTTTTCGGAGTCAATTTCTCAGGTTTCTTGATTGCTTTAACGGGAATGGCAGTATTCACCAGAGAGATCGTCCATATCAATCCATGGCTTCTTCTTGCCATGCTGATGTCCACCGTGCTGCATCTAGTCTACGGCATCTATGCCGGAAAGTATACTGAGCGAAACATGCGTGAGCGAAGTGATTCAGAAAAAAAGGAACGCTACATCATCAGGACTGTGGAGGACAGGCACTATGCCAAAGACATTCGCCTATTTCGCTTGCTGACACACCTGAAAAGACTTTTCCGCGTCTATCACGACGAACACGCTTCTTATTTAAAAAAAGAGTCAAATGTTCAGGCAGGTTCCGTGTTGATTAGCGCATTGGCTGTCTTCACTCGTGATGTTCTGGCGTACATTTACCTCACACATCAACTCCTCTCAGGCATCTTGTTCGTTTCAGAGTTTGTCTACCTCGTCGCTCTAGTGACGCATTTTTCGATGTGGATGAACCACATCGCACAAAATGCCAACGATCTTATAATCTTCAGCGCGCAGATGAAACAATTCAGGGCGTTCATCGAGATGGATACGGAAGAAAATGAGGGAACATTGGCAGCTGACACTGTGTCATCGCAGCCCGAAATCGTGTTTTCTGATATAAGTTTCCACTACCCCGGAAGCGACAAACTGATTTTCTCCAACTTCAACTTGAGAATCGCCCCCGGCGAGAAACTGGCACTCGTAGGTATCAACGGCGCAGGAAAAACGACGCTGATGCATTTGCTTATGGGGCTTTTGACCCCGAGCTGCGGGCGCATCATGATTGATGGTAAAGACAGCCGAGATTTTATCAAAGAGGAATATTACCGATTATTCTCACCTGTATTTCAAGATATTACTGTCTTTCCTGAATCGATCGCTGCCAACATTGCCGGCAACGATCGCGTGAATAAAGAAAAACTGCACAGCGTCATTAAAACGGCTGGATTTTCGGATTATGTCCACGATTTGCCGGACAAAGAACGTACAAAGCTGGTGCGCGACAGCGCAGATTCGGCGATTGACCTATCAGGCGGGCTAAACCAACGGATGTTGTTGGCACGTGCGCTCTACAAAGATGCCCCCATCAACATCCTCGACGAGCCGACCGCGGCTCTCGATCCGCTGGCGGAAAGTAGGATGTACGAAGAATACGACACGATGAGTCAGGGTAAAACATCAATATTTATTTCACACCGACTGGCCTCCACACGCTTTTGTGATCGCATCATCTTACTCGAGAACGGAGAAATCCTTGAAGAGGGCACCCATCAGGAGCTAATGAAAAATAAAGGAGCTTATTTCACCATGTTTGAGGCACAAAGTGCCTACTATCAAGAAGATCTGTGTGAGGAATACCATTTTATGCCGTTCTCAGAGCCTCTCAAAAGCCTTAAAAAAGGGGGAATCGTCTAATGAAAACAAAACTTAAACGGTTCGCATCCATTTTGTGTTATATCCATGAACTTGAACCGAAGGTGCTCTTAGGCGGCATCACCGCGTCTATCTTAGAAGCCGTCAAGCCCTTTGTGGCGATGATCATTTCTAAAATTCTGATTGAAGCGGTACTTGTCAAAACGGATTACATCGTTCTCCTGAGACAGATTCTTATCATGCTCACAGGGTACCTTTTTCTCTCTGTACTAGGCGGCTTTTTCGACAAACGCAACGCTTATCATTTTTGCAAATTCCAGCGCAAGCACGAAATACGCAAGGCTGATCACTTGTTGAATATTCCTTACGCCTGGACTGAGAACGACGACATGCAGCAACGTATAGCGGAGCTCGCCACCTTGGAGAGGAAAAATGTCTTTGGTTTCGGCTCTCAGAACACACACATCCGGCAAGCAAGCGGGGCGATCATCGGGCTCGTGCTGGCAACGGTTCTCGTTGTCGACATTTTCACAAGGGGCGTGTCTCTCGGCGTTATGCCGGCATGGGTTTTGGATATAGGATTTGCCGTCATCTTTGTCACACTTTTTTCGCTGACGCTCAAAATTGTGGCATGGATCAACACGCAGTACGGCAAGGCAATCGGTCAGGAATCTGCACCTTTGGCACGCCACATAAAATCGTATGATAAACTTATCTACCAATACAAGAGCGGTAAAGACATTCGCCTATTCAGCAAAAATCTTGCAAAGGATTATACGAAAGTCTATCGCAACTACATGGAGAAGATGTTCACGTTACTTTCTGATCTCTTCACCAAGAACATCACAATTGAAACGTTTATGGCGGCACTTTCAAACGGTTTCATTTACATCTACGTCGCTATCAAAGCACTCAAAGGCGGCATTCGCATCAGCGAGATCGTTCTATTTATTGGCGCTTTCACTCAATTGACGCATCATGCCATAGAACTAATCGATTCCATCAGTATGTTGCGTTCTGCAGATCTATACCGCGAGAAATTATTAGCATACTATGCACTAGGCAAAGGAGATGTATCTGCCTCTACTGACAGATGCGAGTCTGTTATGAATGCCGGTACGTCGGCGCAGAAGGTGCGAAAAAATGAAGCAACTGTGTCTGACGCCTCCACGTTCGCTCATGAAATTGCCTCTGCATCCGCTTCAGACATAATTGGCAAGCCGTTGACGACGATGGTAGCTCACTCATGCCAAATAATAAAACTCAGCTTTCAGTATCCCGGATCAGAAAAAAAAGTTTTGAATGATATCTCTTTCCGTATTAGACAAGTAGAAAAGCTCGCCATCGTGGGCGAAAACGGCTCAGGCAAAAGCACGCTGATTAAGCTCTTGGTAGGACTTTATCACGAATATGACGGCGATATTCTACTAGGCGATCGTAACGCCCAGTGCTTGCCCGAAGACGTTATTGGTAAATTCTTTGCGCCTGTATTTCAGGATTTCAGGCTTTTGGCGTTTACGTTGAGAGATAACGTAACGTGCTTTGCGGAAATTCCTGACGCACAAACGAAAGAGACTCTGGAGTGCGTAGGTATGAAAGAGTTTTACGATGCCCACGGTCTCGATGCATTCCTAACAAGGAGCTTTGAGGGTACGGGTGTCGAGGTGTCTGGCGGAGAAGCACAAAAAATTGCGATGGCAAGAGCGATGCTTAAGGGAGCACCCATCTTCGTGCTGGATGAACCAACGGCAGCCTTAGACCCGATCTCTGAGCGAGAAATATATGAAAAGTTCAACGAGATTATTGAAGGAAAGACGGCAATCTTCATTTCACATCGCCTTTCCTCGTGTAAGTTCTGCGATCGGATACTCGTCTTAGACAAGGGAAAATTAGTGCAGATCGGCTCACATGATGAATTGTTGCAAGACGTTGAAGGCAAGTACAGTGAATTGTGGAACGCCCAAGCACGTCACTACACCAATATATCCGTTTTTGAAAAATGAAGAAAGACTCTTCGATAATTCGAATAAAGTCCGCCAAACGTGGTTGCATATGTAGCTAAGCTTCCACGTTAAAAAGTAACAACCGACGATATCGTCCTCGTGCGCACGCTATCTAATGCATTAAACATCTATTATTTCGATCATGTAATTCGAACGTGCACGTTGTTCTCAATATCAATAAAATCATACTGCAATCAGCCGAACGCTACGTCGAGTATCATCATGACGGCAAAGCCGAGCATAACACCGATTGTTGCGACGTCGGCTTTTACCTGCAGGTCTTCCTCTTCCTGACGCTGTGCCTCCGGAATCAATTCTTCAACCACAACAAAGATCATGGCACCGGCCGCAAAAGCAAGGGCAAACGGCAAAATATGTTGAAAAGCCTGCACGGCAATGACACCGAGCACAGCAGATATCGGTTCAACAATGCCGGACATCTGCCCGTAGAAAAAGGCCTTTCTTCGGCTCATCCCGTCACGCCTTAGCGGGATCGACACAGCAGCACCTTCGGGAAAATTCTGAAGACCGATGCCGACCGCCAGCGCTATGGCGCCGGTGAGATTCGCCCCTTCGATACCGGCAGCAGCAGCACCAAACGCAACGCCGACAGCAAGTCCCTCCGGAATATTGTGGATCGTGATAGCGAGGACAAGAAGGATGCTCCTTCGCAAGTTTGTCTTCGGTCCATGTATCTCCCCGCCCTTGCCGAGTCCAGAGTGCATATGAGGCAATAGGTGATCGACAAGCATGAGGAAGCCGCCACCGGCCAAAAAACCTAATGCCGCGACAAGGTACGGGATCTGTCCGATCTCTTCCGCCATCACAATCGCAGGCTGCAAAAGCGACCAAAAACTCGCGGCGATCATCACGCCGGAAGCGAACCCGAGCATGGCATTCAAAACGATTTTATTGATGCGGCGGAAGAAAAAAACTAAGCCGGCGCCGAGCGCCGTCATCCCCCAAGTAAACAGTGTGCCGATCAGCGCCTGTATCGTCGGCGCAAGTTCCATGAACTGAGCCATGAGCATCTCTCCTGTTAAATCTATTAATAATGAACATCCGATTGCCCATGCGAAAGACAATGTGATTCAGCGATTGAATCATATCATATTCGGGTTGTAAAGCATCGTAAAAAAAATGCGTTTTTTAGAGTGATTTCCCTTGAGATGCGGCTGTTACTTTCTCATCTTCCAAATCCCGATCATAAGCAGTGATGATCTCCCTTGATATGTGGTTGTTACAGAAGTTGTACAATGTACTGCTGATCTTCTTTCGTGACCTTCATTGAAATGCAGTTATCCACACTTATTGCTATCAGCAACGAAGTGGCTTGGGCAAGCCCACGTCGCCACAATCTGAAAGTCACTTCATATTATTTATTAGCGACAAAATGAGAGATTAGATTTGTATTATATAAATAAGAATTTGAAACTTATCCAACATTTCATCCAATATTCTATATCAGATATGCTTTTTAATTGTGCGATTTACCGAATTTTATGCTATAATGTTTCATACAACCACTCATTACGGCAAAAGGAGGTAAAACGATGAGCAACAAGTTATTGGACAAGTACGGACTTTACATTGACGGAAAATGGCGCGACGCATCCGACGGCGCGACATTTGAAGCCAAAAGCC
>JAAZKK010000084.1 GCA_012799825.1 Clostridiaceae bacterium
AGGCACATTTGAAGCTCTTTCTGAATCATGCTATCATTTTATTGCCTGAAATGCGCGGCACTCTTGTTTTTGGACCACCATTTTTTGAAGGGGAGTCCGGGTCGAAGTGGAATAAGAATATGCCCTTAGTCGGGACATTCGAAGACCACCGCAGGGCACCCACCTGGCATGAGGCTGGGTATCAAAAAAAAGTGCGCCATTTCAGGTTTTTATATTGTATTAATTGGAGGCATCTATGCGTATCTTCAACTCCATGACGCGGCAAAAAGAAGAATTAATCCCCCTTGAGCCGAATCATTTCAAAATATATGTCTGTGGCCCTACCGTTTATGACTATTTCCATATTGGCAACGCGCGCCCTTTCATCGTCTACGATACGTTGCGCCGTTATCTCTTATGGTTGGGTTATAAGGTGACCTATGTACAGAATTTTACGGATATTGACGACAAGGTCATCCATCGCGCCCAAGCAGAAGGGATAACAACAGCGGAACTCGCAGAGCGCATGATCAAAGAATATTTCCATGATGCCGACGGGCTGAACATCATGCGCGCTGACATACATCCACGCGCCACGGAATCGATCGATGCGATCATCAGTTTGATCAGCACACTTATGGACAAGGGATTCGCCTATACTGCGGAGGATGGCGTCTATTTTTCCATCGAGCAAGATCCAAATTACGGTCGACTTTCCGGCCGTGACATCGACGATCTCATGGAAGGCGCCAGTGAACGGACAAGTTACAGCGATGACAAGCGTCACCCGTTTGACTTCGTATTATGGAAATTCAAAAGAGAGGGCGAGCCTTCTTGGCCGAGCCCTTGGGGAGAGGGACGCCCCGGGTGGCATATCGAATGCTCCGCCATGGGCATGACACACTTAGGCGAGACGATCGATATTCACTGCGGCGGAGTCGACCTCACGTTCCCGCACCATGAAAACGAGATCGCGCAAAGCGAATGCGCTACAGGTAAAACCTTTGTACGCTACTGGATGCACAATGGCTTCGTCAGCATCGATCAACGGAAAATGTCCAAATCGCTGGGCAACTTCTTTACCGTTCGCGATCTTTCCAAACTCTATCCTTACGACGTCATCCGGTTTTTCATCTTGCAGGCGCATTACCGCATGCCTATCAATTTCTCCGAGGAGTCGCTCGACGCCGCCGTCGCCAGTTGGCAGCGGATTAAGTCCTCGATCGACCTTCTGGCCTTTAGTGCAAATGCTGCGCCGGAAACGGCATCAGGCGAAGATGAAACCGTTTTTAACGATGCTGTCACAAGACACTTAGCGGAATGGCAGGATGCGATGGACGACGATCTTAACACGGCTGACGCGCTGGCGGCGATCTTTGAGCTGGTGCGCGCCGCCAATACGGCTGTTGCCAGCGGGCGTGTCTCGAAAAAGGCGCTTCTGAATGTGCGCGACGCGATGATTGAACACCTTGACGTCCTCGGACTGAAAACGACAACCGATCAAGAAACGGCCATCCCTCAGAAGATCTTGGATTTGGTCGATGAACGAACGGAAGCCAAGAAAAATCGTGATTTTGCCCGTGCTGACGCTATCCGAGATGAGGTCCTCGCAAAAGGATATAAAATTGAAGATACGCCTCAGGGCGCACGCGTCCTTCCCGTGGACGCATAACCGATGGCATTCGAAAAAAGCTCTCTACCACCCGACGTGACGAGCCATTCGGCTAACCGTTATTCTGTTACGACGCTGGCGTGGATTGGCGACGCCGTCTTTGAGTTGCGAGTGCGGCTCAGACTTGCCAAAATCAAACCGCACATTTCCTCAGGCGCACTTCACTATATGGCCATCCGCTATGTCAGCGCGCGAGGACAAGCGATGATGTTGCGAAAATTGCTCGACGAAAGCAGCGCCAATAACAAAGGAAGCAGCAATATTTCACTTGAAATAGAAACAGTATGTGAATCGTCATCTCTGCAGAATGTCAGCGATGACGATACGGAATATTGTGATGTTTTTTTTGATGACAAAGCAAAACATGCGTTTCACGTTTCTTACAATCATGATGACGCCGAACCCAATAACATTGATGTTGTTATTGACAATGAAACACAAGATACAACTGTACGTCTTGAGGAAAAAGCCATCGTATTCAGCGAGCGTGAGATGATTTTGATGCGACGCGCCCGCAACCACCACACCGACAGTCAACCCAAAAATGTTGACATCCGAGATTATCATTTGGCCACAGCGTTTGAAACGTTGATCGGGTGGCTTTGGCTTACCGATCAGAAAACACGCATGTATCATATTATCGATCGAGCGCTAGCAATTATGGACATCAAACAACAATGACAACAAATTCGACAAAAAGAACACCGAGAGATCAACCGGAACAGCCTCGTAAACATAACGAAAATACTCCTGTATCACAGATTGAAGGGCGACATCCCATCACTGAAGCACTTCGCGCAGGACGCCCCATCAACCGCGTTTTCGTCCTTGAAAGCGCGCGAACATCGCGACGCAAGTCGCCGCTTGCCGAACTTGCTCAGCAATGTCGTGATCAAGGCGCGATTGTTGTCTATGCCAACCGAGCGACACTGGACAAGATGGCACTCTCTGAAGGACATCAGGGCATCATCGCGGAGATGGCAGCTCATGATTACGCCGATCTCGATGACGTCTTGCAAGAAACGGAAAGATATGGCAAAACGCCTTTTCTTCTACTGCTCGACCACGTTCAGGATCCACAGAATCTGGGATCGATCCTCCGCATCGCTGACGGAGCCGGCGTTACCGCCGTCGTTATCCCGAAACGCCGCTCCGTTCCTCTCAACGCCGCTGTCGCCAAAGCTTCGGCCGGCGCCATCGAGTATGTTCCCGTTGTCCGCGTCACCAACCTTTCACAAACCATCCTTTCACTGAAGGACAGAGGGTTCTGGATTTTCGGTACGGACGCCACAGCGGAAACACGTTACGATAACGTCGACTTCACGGGAAAGATCGCTCTTGTGATCGGTAGCGAAGGAGCCGGGATAGCGCGCAATATTCGCAACCATTGTGATGTACTGTTGTCGATCCCCCTCTATGGTCACATCAATTCCTTGAATGCCGCCGTCGCTTGCGGGATCGTCGCTTTTGAGGCCGCACGTAAACGGCGCCAAAAATCGTGAAGTGTGTAATATCATCATGGTCATTTCATCAGAAAACTGATCTATAACGGTCGTGCGGTCATGTTCGCAAGATAACGGATGTGATTCGAAAGTTCCAGCAACCTGATGTTTTGCTAATTGACGTCATACTTACAATTCAAATAACTTGAACGCACGCCATCTTTCGGGCAAAATGAAATCGAAAGAGGATCGAAACAGGCATGTCTATTCCTAAGAAACGAACGACACGATTTTGCCATCAGGATCGCATTCCGCGATTCCTTGCGATGATGTTGTCGATTGTGCTCCTTTTTCTCCTGACAGGATGTTACCCTGCTGACTTAGAGAGAATGGACATCCCGATGAATTCTAAGCATTCAAGGATCGTGACACCTGAAAATAAGCGTTATCTTAGGACAGATGAATGGGTTCGCATGCTGGCGCTCGTACTGAATTTCCCCGAGGATCGTCCTACACTTTGGGCGTCCATCCCGGTGGCGCAAAGAAATGAAATATCCTATTCCGATTTTGTGACATATATCACGGAACTGGAAAAAGGTCTCCGCGCTCAAATCACATCTTTTTCAAAGACGACGGACGAAGAAAAAGAATCGTTGCTCCGCAGAATGAGTCGAACAGGTATCGCGTTGGAACCAAAGCCTGAACAATGCTCTTCTGGTGGCTCCATTGTAAAACAGAGGATGGACGAACACTGCGTTTTGTCATTGCTGTTACCACCGATGAAAACGGTATCCCGTATTTTTCTGAGACATGGCTAAACAGTGTTCGAGCGATGTACAACTACATTGCTCTGTACATCGATGCCATCCATCAACAATCGGTGCCTGCACTTTTATCGCTGATACAACAACACGTGCCTTTGCGCTCTACCGCGCATCTTGCGGCAATCGAGAAACGGACCGATGCCATCTTAGAATATTATCGACACAACGTCATTCTCGGTTCTGACAGCCTGCAAATTCGCACTCTAATGCCCGGATATGCCGTGATTGAAGAACAACTATCACACATATCCACTGGAATACCAAACACACGCAAAGTCATTTTTTACTCTACCGATGGCGCGTTCCGTGCCGAAGAAACGATCGAAAACAAGCTCGTTAAACAGGATGCTATGATTTACTTTAACGACACCTTGCTTTTCGATTTGAATGAGGAAACACCACACCTCCGACACGAGGATTTGTTGCCAATTTTGGGAGTTCCGCTCCGTCTT
The DNA here is from genome assembly GCA_012799825.1 of Clostridiaceae bacterium. Taxonomy (GTDB): domain Bacteria; phylum Bacillota; class Clostridia; order Saccharofermentanales; family DTU023; genus UBA4923. The sequence continues at coordinate 4,370 of JAAZKK010000084.1, forward strand.
GAGGCCATTGAAGATGAAAATGGCATCAAGAGCTGTTTCCGCGCAATGTGGCCTGGTATTTCCATAGAAGCCGTCGGTTCGTGTGACACTCATGCTATGAGTTTTGACGGCATTATCCAACATGTACAATGCTCTTACAGCATGTTCCGCACAGGATCACTTCTAAAGCCGGGATGCTCAGTCGACGAGCTTTTAAGACGCTACCCTTTCGCACAGGAGAACGGCTACCGCATTGCGTCGGAGCAGACGGATGTGAGACAAACACTTGCCGTCCAAATTGAATCTGGCTTCATCTCTCAACTGTCCTTCTTCCATGAAGCGCTTAGCCCGTAATTTATAATTGGTATCGATCTGCATTCTTCTCCTTTTTCTATTAAGTGATTTTCTATTAAGTAATGCACTTTACACGTGATGGTCAATATTGTCGTACATTTTTTATAAAAGCGATCGCAAACCCGAGAGGAAACTCTACAACGCAGGCTTTACTCTGCCTCTATCCTCTATCCCCCGCAATTAGGGCAATTAGGACCTCTATCCCCATTATTCACCCACGCTTGACAAATAACGACAACGGGCGGTAGTATAGTGAAGCTGTAAATGCGCCCGTGGCTCAATTGGATAGAGCGTCTGACTACGGATCAGAAGGCTCCGGGTTCGACTCCTGGCGGGCGCGCCACTTATAAAAACCCTACGGCTTTCGGGCTGCAGGGTTTTTGTATTTTTATCATAAGCGCTTATCGATTAGAAATGCCCCCGTTTTACACCATTTTTTGCACCATTTATGACATGACTTTTACCAAGACAGTGCCAACACTAAAATTGAAGTTTACGATCGCGACAAGGCTACCTTGTCTTCTGCTATTTTCTGTTATTTATAGAAAGAAGGCTCCACTCGCAGCATCGCAAAAAATCATATCGCGAGAGATGTCGGATAGTTTTCGCGCGCCACAAAGCTCCATCGCGTCTTTAAGCTCTTCGCCAATTTTTCGGGTGAGGAAAGCAACGCCCTCTCGACCTGCACCATACGCCGCCGTGATATATGGACGCGCGATAACGACCGCGTCCGCTCCAAGAGCGAGTGCGCGGAAAACATCGACGCCGCAACGAATCCCGCCATCCACCAGAACAATTGCGCGTCCGGCAACTTGTTTTGTGATGGCCGGCAACACTTCTGCAGTAGAAGGACATCCGTCCAAGACGCGTCCGCCGTGGTTTGAGACAAGAACAGCTTTGGCGCCTGCGCGTACGGCTTTTTCGGCCGCATTGGGCGTCATGATCCCCTTTACGATAAACGGGAGTTGTGCTGTTTGAACGATCTCGGCAAGCTCCTTTTCAGATTTGCACCCCGCCGGCGGCGTGCGGCCTTTGAGAAAGGGAAGTCCGCCCGCGTCGATGTCCATCGCGATCGCGAAAGCGCCCGCTTCTCGTGAAGCGGCAAATTTTTCCTGCAAAATACTTATGTCCCACGGCTTAATGGTCGGGATGCCTGCGCCGCCGGTCTCTTTTAACGCGCTCATGGCAATCGCGAAACCGCGGACGTCGACGCTGTCACCTAGAAAGGCTCTCGTTCCGACGTCAAGACAACCTTTCATGAGCACATGATTGTATTTTGTATCATCGTAAAGCGGTCCGTAATGGAGTGCCACATCGCTGATGGGGCCTGCGAAAATCGGATATTCCAGCGACTGACCGAACAGATTGAACGTCGTATCGATCGGTGCGGCAGCCACCAGCGGATCCATGTTAATCCGCACACGTTTCCAAGCTTTAAAATTGCGTATGGCGACGTCGTCATAGCCTTTTGCGCCCGGTCCGGCGACGTTATTCCCGCACGCGCGGCCGTCGCAGACGGGACATGCCATGCAATTGGGCTTGATGTGATCTCGCGCTTGGTCACAAATATCTTTCCAAATCATCTTTTTTCTCCTATTTGTTTTTGAATCTATAAAAATCATCTCTTGTTCCGATATACGCCAAGCGTATCACATTCATCGCAAAGAAAAGGATCCGATGAATGACGAAATAGCCTTTGTCATAAAGCAGATTTTCAAAAAAGGTTCAAACGGCTGAGAAATGGATTGCAGAGAAGATATTTTGAAGGACTTGATTTTTCCAATACAGACGTGCTACATTGGGATAGCGAACATATGTTCTGCTTATGGGAAAACAGTATCGAAAAGTAAAACTACTTCGCACGAAGAGAAGGCATAAAAAGACCGGCAACAGCAGAGGAGACACAGTAAAACGCTCCCAACGCAGCAAAAAAGTATTCTCCCTCTCATTAAGGTATAAAGAAGAATTATTTGAAATGAAACGCATTTACATCGACATCATCGCCGAAATCACGCCGGAAGGAGACATCTTTCCAAGGCAGCTCCACTTAGAAGATGGCAGCGTATTTGCCGTTGATCGGCGTCTTGAGCGTCCGCGACCGCATTTCAATGCAGACGGATCGACATCTCTGCGTTTTCGATGTCTTGTCGAGAACCGTCCGGCCTTGTTCTTTTACGACGAGGACACAAGGCGCTGGTGGGTTGAAAGTGAAAAATACAACGTATGAACGATCGCGTTATTTTACATGTTGATCAGAATTGCTTCTACGCGAGCGTGGAAATGCTCCGGCGTCCGGAGCTGAAGAAAGTGCCCTGCGCTGTAGCCGGCGATCCCGACAATCGGCACGGCATCATCTTAGCTAAAAATCAGCTCGCAAAAGAGGCGGGTGTTAAAACGGGTGAAGCCATCTGGGAGGCTAATTTAAAATGCCGTGATCTCGTCCTCGTTCCGCCCGATTTCGCGTGCTATCTCCATTACAGCCGTCTCGCTTCGGAACTCTACCGCGAGTACACCGATCGCGTCGAATCCTTCGGCATCGACGAATGTTGGCTTGACCTCACGGGTTGCCGGAACGACGACGGATTCGCTGTCGCTGAAGAAATCCGCGCCCGCGTCCGCCATGAGCTCGGTCTCACCTGCAGCATCGGCGTGAGCTGGAATAAAGTTTACGCCAAACTCGGCAGCGACCTTAACAAACCGGACGGCACCACGCACATCACGCGTGCAAATGCCAAATCGGTCGTCTACCCTCTTCCCGCCAACGCGCTCCTCTATGTCGGCCCCGCGACAATTCGAAAACTCCGCCGCATCGGCGTAAAAACCATCGGCGAACTCATTGCGCTCGGCCCTAATTATCTCCAAAAAAGATTCGGCATCGTAGGTCTGAAGCTTTTTCGTTTTGCGGCGGGGCTCGACACGGCACCGGTCGCCATGTCAGGACATGAATCACCTGTCAAATCCATCGGCAACTCCATCACAACGCGTCACGACCTATGCACGGAAGATGATATCCGCGCCGTGACCTACATGCTCTCCGAATCGGTCGCCAGTCGCCTGCGAAGTGCGGATATGGCCGCGCGTACAATTCAGGTCAGTCTGCGCGACGACCAGCTCAATCACATCGAACGCCAAACCCCTCTTTTACATCCTACACAGCTCTGCACGGAGCTCGCGCCACAGGCCTTCGAACTCATCATGGCCAACAGGATGTCTGATCAGCGGATCCGCAGTCTCGGTGTTCGTGCTTGCAAATTAATCCCTGTCGCCCGACTCCGGCAGCAATCCTATCTTTTTTCTGAGAAAAAACGTGAACTCCTCTTTGATCTGGAAGTCACAGTTGATCATTTAAGAAAGCGCTACGGAGGTCTCTCGGTGCGTCGAGGCATTTCATTGGTAGATCGCACGCTCACAGAACATGACATCCGAAGCGAAAACGTCGTTCATCCCGTCGGTGTGTTTGGGTCATGAGCCGTCCTGTTCCCGTCACCGTTCTTCTTGAGATGCGCGCGTCCGGCGTACAACGTCCGCTGGAAATCATAAGAGAGGATGGCACACGCTACGACGTCACCGCATCACGCTACGCCGGACACCGCGCTGCCAAATCTTCCGGCTCCGGCGAATGCTGGCTGTGCCGAATCGATGGCAAAATCCTACCACTCTACTATTCGATCTTTTCCGGACGATGGTGGATAGATGGTTGAATAGATCCAAACAACGCATTTTCGTTCGTGTAGCATATTTGCAGGAATTTAAAGAAAAGATTTCGCACACATTTGCAGGTATTGCAAAGAAGAAATATGATCCGCACTTACAGGGATCGTAATAAACATAGCGAATTTTGCTACAATAAACTCAGTTCTTTAAAAATGTAACCCGTGTCAAAGTAAGAAGGCGCTTCGGTACGCCGCTATGCTTCGCAAGCGTCAACGTTTTCAAGAACAGTGCCGATCAAAGGACACATGCTTTCGGCGGAGACCTGTCCTCTGACCGCGACTCATATTCAAGAAAAGACAAGGAATACGACTATTATGCTCAAACCCATCATTTTCCGAACGTATGAAAAACAGATCGAATTTATGAGGAACCGAGGAATTCGCGTGCCGGACGAACGCGAAGCGACAGAAGCGCTCAGCACTTTTTCCTATTATTCGCTGGTGAACCTCAATAAACATTTGTATGGGGGGCTTGATGTACGAACTTTCCTCGGAAATCCTTCCATCCTCGATTTGCAGCTTTGCCATATGATCAATATGAGCTTCTTTCAAATCGTTCTGAAAGGTATCCTTTACGTTGAAACATCTTTTAAAACCAAGCTGTCTTATCTCATCTCCAGCCAATACGGCGTCACCAGCAAAGACGACATCTACGATCCGAATAATAATTTTCTGTTTCGAGGCCACTACGACACCGAAGACAGTCGCACCAACGGCATCCTTAAGTCGCTTCTGAACAAGCAGCAGTACCTTCAATCCGATGAACAGGAGCACGCTTACGCGCACCATTTTTTGCTACGAAATCGCCAGCTCCCGCCGTGGATTTTCATTCATGACGTCGAATTCGGACTCACGATCCAGTGGTACAATATCCTCCGCGAAGAAGACAAAAATGTTGTCTGTGCCAAAATGATCTGGGGCGAAACCAATGATCCGCCGTCAAATGTTTCTCGTATAACGGCAAAGCGCTTTCTCGATGACGCACTCCAAATTCTCCGCGAATACCGCAACACCATCGCCCACGGCGAGCGTGTCTTCCCGAGTGAAATGCGCTATGCATTCTCCGAGGAACCGCTTTTTGCCATCTTAAGAAACGGCGAATTGACACGCGACGAATACGATGAGGGCATCGGATTAAATGACCCCTATGCCTGTCTTCTCGCCATCACAACCTTTATCCACGATCCGATCCTGATGTTCAACTTCCTTACGGAGCTTCAACAACAGCTCGACTTCGGAGAACGCATCAAGCAAGCCATCGATCCTCACGGCGACAACCTTGATCTGCTCCGCATTATCGGCATCCCCGCTTTCACAATGGAACGCCTTAAGAACATCAGCCACAGCAAATTCGGCGATGTTTCCCGATATTACTTCACGCTTCTTGAAGAATCCGCGCACCCTTTTACAGGCAAAGACTTTGATAAAAACCTCGATTAAAGTGTCGCATGGCCTTCTCTAGACAGCGATCTTGTGGAGAACCATGATTAAAGCATCCGCACAATCTTACCGCGACGGAAACTCTGATAAAAACCTTGATTAGAGAAGCGATACACTCTTTCTCCGGTGAAGATTTTGATAAAAACTTAATTAAACGGAAAGGCGCCGCACGATGCGGCGCCTTGATCAATCTTTTTCTTCATATGATTCAAAGAAGCGTCTAAGCGAGGTTCTTCCTCATATTTGAGTATTATGGTATAATATATAGAGAAAGAAACAGCAAAGGACTTGGTGTATTCTATGTCTTCGTCATCTTCTCTTGATTTAAAAACGTTCTATCCCAAAGAGGTAGAG
>JAAZKK010000066.1 GCA_012799825.1 Clostridiaceae bacterium
TATCAATAACTGCGTTCTAGGTTGGAGCCTGCGGACAGATTTGAACTCCCGACCTGCCGCTTACAAGGCGGCTGCTCTACCGACTGAGCTACGCAGGCGCATGAGTTATCCTAACTGAACCCGCTCAATCTGTCAATTAAATGTTTGGAAAGCATATTTGTTAGCGCACTCCGGCACATCCCTCGGTTTTTACATAATTTTTCACCACTGTGTGCTATGGAAAAGCGCGCCTCGTGAAAAGCAACGCCTTGTATATTGATGCCCGCTAGAGTCGTGGTGACTTAGCGACATTTTTCTGTTCATCCCATAATCCACGTGGAATAATAGAATCGTGCAGTTGAGGGCGTCGGCACACTCTATTCATAAGTACCCATCCATTTTGTGCAGGAAAAAAGCCGTTCCTTCCATGTGCTGTTATTTGATGTCCATTGTGTTCAAGAAAAAGCCTCTGCCATTCATATGCTGTTCTTTAGCAAGTAGTACCCGTTCACTGTGTCTAGGAAAAAGCCTCCGCTGATGATTGGCAGAGGCTTTATACGGATCTTTTATGATCTATGGTCAGATTTTGACTTTTTATCGATTAAACATCAACGCCGCCATCGACACGTATCAATTGTCCGGTCATGAAAGAGGATTCGTCTGTGCAAAGGAAGAGGGCGACCTTTCCAATTTCACTTCCGGTACCTGCGCGCTTTAGCGGGCTTACAACTGTCATGTGATGCATAGCATCCACACCGCCAACACTGTCTAGCATGGCTGTCTCGATCGCGCCCGGCAAGATAGCGTTGACGCGAATTTCAGGCCCGAGTTCACGGGCACAGGCCTTCGTCAAACCGTTCATAGCGTGCTTAGCGGTACAGTAGGCAACAGGTCACCAACGTGCACTCGTTCCGGCAACAGGATCTCTGCGGAACTACCCAAATATACACAAAAACTGTGATAGCAGGACAACGCTGATGAGCGCGACGGGATAGGTTGCGGCGTAGGATGCAGCAACTGAGTCGGTGCCGGCGACGGCTATTAGCGCGCCAAGCGCGGGCGTGCTGGTCATTCCGCCGCAGATAGAACCGAGCGAAGTGAAAGGTGCTATCTTAAACACCTTACGACTGAGCACAAATCCGACAATCATCGGCAGAGTAGTCATCACGACGCCGATGAGGAACAGTCCAACACCGTATTCCTTTAGCACAGCGACAAAACCGTTGCCTGCGGAAAGTCCTGCGCCAAGAAGGAACAGTGCAAGGCCAAACTCGCGCAATACCTTGAGTGTTTTATCGGGCACTTCAAGTGAGAGTCTGCCGATGTTGCGAAGGTATCCGAACAGCAATCCCGTAATGAGCGGCCCACCTGATACACCAAACGAAAAAGTTGCCCCGCCGGGTAGAGGAATCTTTATGTTGCCCAATAAAATACCCAACATTGAAGCGATGGAAAAGCAGCACAAACCGAAGGGATCAATTTGCAGCTTCTTCTTTTCCGTCTTTTGAGTACGAGAGACGTCTACCGCGGTAAGCGCCTCGATTTCCGCCTGAATGTCATACTTAAACAGTTTGGGTAACAGCTGCACGAACAGCACCACACCTACCACGCCAAAAGGATAACCAATACCATAGCCTACGGAAGCCATAGCATCTCCACTTGCCTCGATGGCGGCGGCAAGACCGGGCGTACTGGTAAGTGCGCCGCACATTAACCCGACGCTTAACGGTGTGGGGATATCAAACAGGTAGATGGCTGCAAGACTCACAGCGCCACCTACCAAGATAATGACGATGCCGAGTGTAATAAATGCAAACGCCTTCTGCTTGAACGTGTGAAAGAACACAGGACCCGCAATATAACCCACGGCACAGACAAAGAGCGCGAGTCCGAGGTTCTGTATTTCTTTGGGAATGGAATACCCAAAGTGCCCAAACACCAGTGCAACCAAAATGATGCCTGACGTGCCGAGGGATAACCCCTTAATTGAAGCGCGACCAAGCAGATACCCTAATGCTAAAACCAAAAAGACTACAGTCAGTGTATTCATATTAATGAACCCTATACGTGCAATAACCTCTATTTACTGTCCTATTACCTGAGCGCCTTCGACAACATACTCGTGTAACGGATCAAACGGATAAAAAACTGCGGGTATGTTGCGGAAAGGTAGCTCTAACAGTTTCGATGAAGATGGTCCAGGTGTATCTGCAATAAAGATATCTTTCGCAATGCTTGAATATGCAGCACGAAAAGAAGTGTTTGCCTTGACGACGATCAATTGATAAAACAATGGTTCAATACCAAAGTGTCTATACAGTTGGGTATCACCAGAACCACTTGCTATAGAGCAGAGAAGAACGTCTATGTTTCCGAAGCTGATAACGGCACATTTCCCCATGTTATGTTTAGTTCCGCGACCGGTTATTCCCTCACGCTGAAACTGCCCGTCATGCAGCGAGCGAACAATCGCCTCTGTGCAAATTGGTTCTTGTGATCCAGTTGAATATTTTGCGCCAAAGCAAAAAGATCCTTTGTTTCCAACTCCGGTACGAAATGCCTGCCGTACAGCTTCTGGGTCGCACACAACGGAGGCTGCGCGCACCGGACTGTTTCTTTTTAAAATTTCCGATAACACAGCGACGCTATCACCATAAGAACCGGACCCTGCGGAATCGGCAGCATCAACTAAGACGATCGGTTTCTCAGATTTGTTAGCTTCCGCCAAAACGATAATCTCGCCAACGTCTCTCAAATCCGGCCAGTATTTGTCTCTATGATCAAACTGTTCTTTGGCGAATGACTCGGCATAATGTTTTGCGGTTGTACCATCCTTTGCAATAGCAATTACTGTCGATCCTGCAGGATTCACATCCAACCAAGGTTGCATTTGAAATATGGAATAATCAATCAGTGTATTCTCCTGAACTGCCGCATTCGCTCGTTGAATTAATTCTCTGAAAGAGCCCTCATTTGTGTTATAGCCCGTTGCCGGAACAATCATTGGGATCGTCACATATGCGACCGCGATTTTTTCTCCCGACAAAATACGCATGCCAATTGAGCCGGCTCGATGCCCCGTTTGAAAATAATCACAATGCGGGTAGGTTTGATAGCCGCATACAACATCAACACTTCTCAGTTGCCGATGCGTAACATTCGCATGTAAATCACATCCAACCGCTATAACTTTGTTCTGTCCTATACGCTCACGGATGGTTTCACAAATATAACCGCAAACATCATTTTCCTCTGTGCTTTGGGTGGCGCCGTGCAGACTTAAAAACACTCCATCTATCTGATTCTCATTTAGATAGCGATTCACCTTTTCAATAAATAGATTGACCACTTCGTGCTTAACTGGTCCGCCACTTCGAGAAGCCCTCATCGCAACGGATGGAATGACAACGCCACCTGCTTCATTGATGGCAGTGGCAAGGCCATTTAAAACGCTTCGTTGACGGGAAATAGCGTTAAGGAGCTGTTTACCTTCAAAAAAAAAGCCAGCGGAGAATAAATCAATGTCACTTGTGACAGGACAGAAGGAATTTGTTTCCTGATGAAAATCAGCTATCAGTATCTGTTTCTTCTTCATGTTAACACTGCCTTTCCTAGTTTAACGCAAAATACAATTCTTTCATGGCTGGATATATACGCTGAAACTGCTCAAACAGTTCAAGATATCGACTGTGCGCAGAAGGATCAGGTAAGTAGGTATGTTCAAGATGAATATTTTCCGATGCTTGCGCCAAAGAATCAAAGTAGCCCAATCCTATTAACGCGTGATATGCTACTCCAATCGTTCCTGCGTGTCTTGGCTGTGCAGGAACTTGGACTCTTGCATTCATCACATTGGACAATATCTGCATCCAATGTGAAATACACGCGCCGCCTCCAACGGCATTTATGGTATCAAAACTAGTTATTCCTGTACTCTCGGCAAGTAGTTTTGCGTTCATTCGCATAATATAACAGATGCTTTCTAACAACGCGTTCAGCATATGTCGCCTATCGTGCTGGCTACTAATGTTGAAGAATCCTGCTCGCGCCTTGCTCGAAAAGTCGGGCTTTCTTCCCCCGAATAAGAATGGCATTGCCAATACATTCCCTGAACCGAAAGGAATATCTTTCAACTCTTGTTCAATGTGGGAAAATATTTGATCACCCAGCTCTTCCTGCTCTTTTCTATACAGTTGTTGAATTGTCCAGTTCAACGCAAGACAGCATATGGTTCCCTTTAGCGTCAAATCATGACTCCTGTCAATTGGTATGACGTATAAGTCCTTTCCGGTATGTTTATGCATTGCGCAAATCCACCCCGATGTCCCGAAGTAAGCGTGGACTTTACCCGGCGCGGCGCTTCCTGAGCCAATAGCAATGGCGGGAATATCACAACTCCCAGCAAACACTGGAATGCCCGGAACAAGGTTCATCATTTCTGCTGCATTTTGTTGGAGAACACCTATTTGGGAAGAGCAGTCAACCCAATCGACAAACTTATCCTTTGAGATATCGCCGTACGAAAGGAATTCATCATACAATGCTTTAAAATCTTCATGCGGAGAAGAAACAAAACTATCCGTCAAATTATTGCACAAATTCCCGGTCGCTTTAAAGCCAAGGTAAGTATTGACGCCAACAATCTTGTACGCCCTGTCATACATATTCGGCATATTACGACGTAACCAAAGCAGTTTCGGCCAATAATCGGAGGCCTGAAACAAGTTGCGTCTAAAATGCCGATTTAACTCCCTTGCCTCTTTATCTGCTCTGGCATCCATCCATATAATAGAACGCCCCATAAGTCTGATATCCGTATCCAGAAGAATGAGGCTTTTCCAAATCGTGTCGAACACGATTCCACGAGCTTTTCTGGGATCAGCACCGCTTCTGTTCAGGACTTTTCTTGTACCCCTGCATGCTGCTTCCCAATAATTTTCCGGATTTTGTTCAGCCAATAATGCCTGCGGGGCATAGAGAGGGTATGACTCTACCGCATAATCAATGAGATTCCCTTCCAAATCGACAAGAGCGACCTTAATCGCACCCGTTCCATGGTCATATGCAATTATATATTCAGGTTGAAGCATACTTATTATCTTCTCCTATTGCCATCTCATCAGAATGGCGACAGTATACTTTGGTATTGCTGCTTCAAGATTCTTCTTCATCAATCAAATGACAACACACGAAGTGACCGGGAGAAACTTCTTTTCGTTCGGGACGCTCCTTGTAACAGCGTTCCATTGCCTGCATACAGCGTGTGCAGAACAGACAACCTTGTGGTGGATTTGCAGGGTCAGGCGTATCTCCCACCTTTAACCCAACGTGAAAACTCTCTTCGTTAATCCCTTTCGCGATACTTGGCGAGGCGATAAGCAATACTTTCGTGTATGGATGTTTCGCATTTGAATAAATTTCGTTGCTTGGAGCCTCTTCGAGAATATGTCCCATATACATAATCAGTATACGGTGAGCAATCTGACGAACCACAGCCAAATCATGCGCGACAAACAGCATTGACAGATTTTCATTCTCTTGTAAATCCATAAAAAGGTTCAAGACCTGTGCTTGCAGCGATACATCAAGCGCTGAAACAGGCTCATCCGCAAGGACAATTGCGGGATTGATAATTAACGCGCGCGCAATAACAACACGTTGCCTCTGCCCACCGGATAACTGAATCGGAAGTCGGTTGCGAAAAGCAGGATCCAGGCCGACTTTCAACAGCACGTCCGTAACCTTTTGATATTGGCTTTTTCTATCTCGGTCTCCAACGAGATACAGTGCTTCTTCCAGAATCTGCTCAATAGTCATCCTTGGATGCATTGAGCCTGACGTATCTTGGAAAATCATTCCAAGCTTTTGATACGTCTTTTTTCTTTCACGTTTAGAAAGCGTTGAGATGTCGATTCCCTTCAAAAATATCTTTCCGGATGTCTGTTTCTCCAAGCCAAGAAGCACCCTCAACAGCACCGTTTTTCCACAACCGGACTCTCCGATTAGAGCGACTGTTTCCCCGCTTTTTATGTCAAACGAAATACCATCTACGACATATTTTGTACCGACCTGACGATTGAAAAAACCCTTTTTGATTGGATAATGCTTCTTCAAATCTTCAACTCTCAAAATGGACTCGCTCATCTTATACCTCCAAAACTGTTTCGTCACTGGTACGGTATTGTTTCAACGGATAATGGCAAGCACAGAATCGACCATTCCCCACATCCAGTAATTCAGGGCGCTCTTTGAAGCATACGTCCTTTGCGTATTCGCAACGCTCCGCAAAGGGACATCCGTCCGGTAGTGCCGTCATATCAGGTGGAAATCCGGGAATCGACTTCAAGCGTCTTGTCTTTCTTGCTTCCAAAAGCGGTACCGATCGAATCAAACCGACTGTATATGGATGCATTGGACTCAAAAGCAGATCACGCTTTGGCGAGAACTCAACACAATGACCGGCGTACATCACAAAGATGTCATCAGAAAACTGAGAAACTACACCGAAGTCATGCGTAATGATGATAATGGACGTTCCTGATGCTCGCTTTACATCATTCAATGCCTCAATAATCTCTGCCTGAATTGTAATTCCTAAGCTTGTCGTTGGCTCATCAGCTATAAGAAGGTCGGGATTAAATATCATTGCCATAGCAATAAATATTCTTTGTCTAAAACCAGCACTGAACTCGCAAGGATATTTCGGCAAAACATTCTCGCCATCATTGATTCCGACCATTTTTAGGACATCGAGTGAACGCTTCCTAATAGTATCTTTAGAAGCCGCCTTATGAACACGGTATGCCTCTTCAAGATGCTGTCCCATCGTCATATATGGATTAAAAGATGTAGTCGGATCTTGGAAAATCAGCGAAATTTCTTTCCCGCGCAAGGCGTTCATAGCTTTTTCTGACAATTTCAAACAATCGACACCCTTGAAAAGAATCTCCCCACCCGCAATATATCCGGGCTCCTCAACAATTCGAAGAATCGATCGTGATGTTACACTCTTTCCTGAACCGCTCTCTCCGATTATTCCAAGCACTTTTCCTTTGTGCAAAGTAAAGCTAATATCGTCCACAGCTTTAACAAGCTTATTCCGTGGTAACTTGAAATATGTGCGGAGATTTTTAACTTCCAACAACACATCGTCATTTTGCGTTGCTGTGATAGTCGTATTCATCTCAATATTACTCATTTACGGCACCATATTAACCTTTCACAGAAACATCGGTCATCTTTTTTTGCAATGTATCACCCATTAGGTTCAGTCCAAGGACAAAAAATAAGATTACAAATCCCGGGATTGCCGTCATCCACCAGTGCGATGCCATATAATTACGGCCATCTCCCATGATGCTTCCGAGGGAAATAATAGGAGGCTTCAAACCAATTTGCATATAGCTCAAAAGGCTCTCCAAAACGATTGCATTAGCCACATCCAAAGGAATGGCAGCAACAAGGGACGGAAGCAAATTTCGCAAAATGTATTTCCATGCAATGCGGAACTTACTAGCACCCAGTGCAATTCCCGCGGCAACGTAATCCGATTCTTTTTGAATCATAACGCTCGAACGAATAACACGGGAGCGAACGGCCCAAGAACACAACCCAAGAACGAGGATAACCGAACCAATGGTCGGTTCTACCACGGATAGGATGATAATCGCAAGAACAATGAACGGAAACGCCATCTGAACATCCGTTAAACGCATAAGTATAGAATCTAAGAGACTAGGATGTGACAATCCACTGATGATTCCTATTACCAGAGCAATGGTCAAGGAAACAGCTACGCTTCCAAAACCGATGATAATGGAAACTTGTAGGCCATAACAGATGCGACTGAAAGTATCTCTTCCGATGTAGTCGGTGCCTAAAACATATTTAGGATTGGAATCCTTCATCCAAAAAGGACTTAACAGTTTCTCGCGAGGGTTTCCATTGTATGCATCATGCGGAACAATGTAGTCGGCAAAAATACCAAGAGAGAGCATAAATAGCACAATTAGTAATCCAATTGTGAAAGATTTGTTTTCCCACAAGAATCTGCCAATACTCCTAAATGTCACTTTCTTTGGTCTGGCAACAGAATTCGTCGATTCCAGCGTTTTTGTATTTGTCTCTTTACTTTCCATATCCTATAGTCCTCCTTGAGCCTTCCGAATTCTGGGATCCAGATATGAGTAGCTGATATCAATAATTGCGTTAATCAGAACAAACGTGGCCGCAAGAATAAGAATTAACCCCTGCACGAGATTGTAATCCCTTCGCAAAACAGCGTTCAGAATTTGCATCCCCATTCCGGGAAGACTAAAAACCGATTCAATTAAAACGCAGGTTCCAAGCGAAACACCAACTTGCCCTCCAATTTGCGTGATGAATGGGATCAATGAGTTTCTAAAAGCATATTTGAAAAGAATTGTGATATGAGAAATGCCTCTTGCTCGGGCGGCTCTAGAAAATTCCTGTGACAGACCATCCATAACATTCTGTCGGACATTGCGCAAAACAGCTGTGAAGATGGGTATAGACACGACGAAAGCTGGTAATATTAAGTACTTAGGACTCTTGTATCCTACTGCGGGAAGAAGACCCCATTGGACAGATACTATCAAAATCAACATTGTAGCTACCCAATAAGTCGGCATCGATTGGAATACGACGGCAATAGCAGAAAGGGTTCTATCTACCCATGTGTGCGCTTTCACTGCAGCGATAATTCCAAAAATAAGACCCATAATAACGCCCAATATCATTGCGCTGAATAAAAGTGCATATGTAAAGGGCGCTGTATTTACGATAACATCAAACACAGGCGCCTTTTGAAAATACGACCATCCGAGTTGTCCTGTCAATAATTTTGGGATATATTCAAACAGCTGCACATAAATGGGCTTATCTAAGCCCATTTCAGCTCGAATCTCTTCAACTGCCTGAGCGGATCCATCGGACGCCATCTGTCTTGCCGGATCACCAGGGATGAGGCGTAGCACTACAAAAGTGATGATAACCACCAAGACGAGCACAAGAATTCCCTGCAAAATACGCTTTACAATTGTTCCGAACATACAGCCTCCTAGATATAAAAAGAACCGGCAAGGCAAGTAGCCGACCTTGCCGGTTCGTGATTATCTTTGTGCAAGTAGCACAAGAGCGTTCTGCTTACTTAAAAGAAATCTCATTGAAGTTGCAGAAGCTCAAAGAATCAAGAACAAAGCCCTCAATGTTTGCACTATAGCCATAAAGGTGGTGAGACACCCAAAGAGGAATGTTGTAGCACTTACTTGCCAGATAGGGATATACCTCTTCTGACCAAACTTTCAAGCGCTCTTCAGGATCTGTAACTCTGGATTGCTTCTGAATCAAGGCAGTCAACTCAGGATCCTCAACAAAGTTGCACCTTCCACGATTGGCATAATGTGCATTAATGGGAACACCGGCATCAGGCATGGACGGAGACCATCCGGTATGTACGATTTCTCCCGCGCGCTCTTCATCACTATACAGCAATTCTTCCCAAGTAGCGGTCTCGACGGGATTAAAGGTCACATTAATGCCTACATCTTTCCAGTTCTGTACGAAGTATTCACCACACTCTTTTGTTTTTGCATACATACCTACCGACGTTGTAAATGTGATTGGGGGCAAGCCTTCTCCGTTAGGATAGCCCGCTTCAGCAAGCTTTTCTTTCGCCTTTTCCGGATTATAGGTGGGAAGCCCTTTTGCATCAGCATATGCAACAAAGCTTGGAGCCACAAAGCCTTTAGCTACAGAGGCGTGCCCGCCTAGAATCGCATCAACCGCACCTTCTCTATCCAGAGCATAAGCCAGCGCGAGACGCAAATTGTCATTCTTCATAATTTCACGAGGCCACTTGCAAATCAGCATCTGACACTCACCGGAGACGACTTCAACATATTTACAATTGGCGTCCTTCTCGATTAAATCGATATGCTCAATCTCAATACGCTCAATGATATGAGCCTCGCCGGACTGCAAAGCAGCCAGACGGGTAGCAGCATCAGGGACATACTTGTATTCGACATACTTGATAGACGGTGCTTTTTCAGTATCCCAATATCCATCATAGGCCTCAAGATAGACGCACTCGTTTTCGAACTTCACAAATTTGTAAGGACCGGTTCCCATAGGACCTTCGTTTGTATACTGTTCGCTAGTGCGTTCAGAGGAGAACACAGGAGTACCGGCCAGTAGTGCCATCATTTCGGCGAATGGTTCTCCGGAAGACGGATATACCTTTACGGTGTAGGGGTCGATGATGTCACACTTGAGTTGTTCGCGGAAGTTCGACGCGGATGGTTTGGATTTTTCCGAGTAATTCTCAATGGTGTACTTCACGTCTTCGGCATCACAAACGGATCCATCATGGAAAGTGACCCCTTCTCTGATTTTCATCGTCGCGCTTCCGTCGTCGTGCGTTTCCCACTCATAACACAGACCGGGAACGAGCTCGCCGCTGTCAGTGGGATAAAGAATTTTCGTGTAGAGGACATGCTCTAAGTGCTTGTTGGCAAGAATGGAATGGCTTGTGGGATCCCATCCGCCCGCAAAAGCACCTGCTGAAAGAACTACCAGCGTGTCCTTCCCTTTGTCGGGCGTTGAACCTTGCTTACTATCTTCAGTTCCCGTTTCCTTTTGACTATCGGGAACTTTAGGAGCGCAAGCGAGGGAGATGGATAACAACATCACGACCGCAAGCAATAATGCTAGTTTCTTTTTCATTCTCATTTTTTTCTCCTTTTCTACCTTTGTTCATCCTTTTCTTCTCTTTATCAGTATCGATAAAACGTTGTTTTACAACGTAAAACACGGAAAGTAATCAAATATAAAAACTAAACAACACAGAAAATATGTACATTAATACTACATTAGTTCCACATTCTTTTCCAATATTTGTTTAAATAAACGGTATATCAGTATATCATGCAGTATGCTCTTATTAGAATAGTGAGAAGAACTTTATGCATGTAATTCATGACTTTTACAGCAAAAAATTCGGGTAAAATCCCGACTATTACTTGCCCGGGAGATCTCTTAGGTAAGTAGACTTGGGGAGTTTCAACCCAGTCCCTATCAGAACCGTAGCCCCTATCAGAACCGTACGTGAACCTCTCAATTCACACAGCTCTCACTATTCCTTTCTCATATCTCGTACTGGCAAATAGTTCTTTTATCAATGAATGGACAGTTTTAGTGTCCGCCTGTTGAAGTCACGGTAATCAACGGGAGTTCGAATCTGTCTGCAGGCTCCAACAATTTTCCCTCCAGAAAAAATTAGCAATCTGGAGATTTGTCTATGGGGCTAATCATGTTTTCCTTTGCTGAATTGGTGCGCACAAAACAATCAGTAGTGCGGAACAACAATCCCCTTGTAAAAAGCGATTAATTCCTGCATGAAGACTTGTGCCTCATGTGTAAGATAGCGGTTTGAATCCCAAAACAGTCGCTGAATCAACACCGTTTCCATTTCCTGAATCCGTACTAGCTTTACATCAGAACTTAGCATGTCAGCCCAAGAACATGCGGGGACCATACCGATACCGATGCCTGAATTGATCAAATCACATATGTATTTGGATTCGTTGCAGTAGACACGGATATTGGGTTTAACTCCATTAGCTTTACAACACTGAAAAAAGTATCTGCTAAGGTAAGTCCCATCTGGTTGTGATATAAAGTGTTCGTTGACCAACTCTTTGATGGAAACAGAATCACGAAAGGCAAATGGAGAGTCCTTATTCACAGCAAGCAAAAATGGTTCTTCCATCAAAGGAACTGATTTGTCCAGATAGTTCATTGGCATAAAAGTACCGATTTGAAACATATAACTCGTCGTTTGCTCTCCGCGATTTAACGATTCTGTTCGATGGTTAAAGTCAATTACAAAATCCACTGTCGAATGTTCACGCATGAATTTTCTCAAGAATTTGATAAATATGTGACGTGTTGAGTTAATTTGAATCGTAATTGTAGTTTTTTCTTTTTGTTTTTGTACAGCAGCTACTGCGTCATCGATAACTGTGATGACTCTCTGCGCGTAACGATAAAAATCGCGGCCCTCTTCCGTTAATTTTAAGCTGTTTCCATATCTTAGAAAAAGCTTAACTCCAAGCTTGCTTTCTAGTCCGGAAATTGACTTTGACATAGCAGGCTGTGGAATCTGATGTCTGCGAGCAGACTCAGAAATGTTTTCAAGTTTTGCAACTGTGCAAAAATAACGAATTTGTTGAAATGTCATGTGAGCCTCCATCTGGAGAATACCCAAAACTGAGTAATTGTCAAGTTGCTCATCGTGATGAATGATAGAGCAAACTGTATGACCTGCACCCCCTGTGCCCCCCTGTCAAGCTTACTTTGGCATTCAGCTCAAAAGCCCAAATATTAATATAATCACCTCTTATCGTAGTGCGTAGTGCGTCTTTTTTAAAGTGCGTCTATAGTGCGTCTTTTAAATCGTTCTTTAAAATCGACTTAATAATACAAGACGAATGGCCATTTTTTCGTTACAATTAAATTTAACGTCTTACGCAGCTGTCATGTTCTTTTTGTGGTGACATCCTGTACAGCAGGAAAACACCGTTCATGTCGCACAGATCATGTTGCATCGTGTACCCATCGAATTGCGGCTGATCGAACCGTTATAAGATTGACGGGAGGTTTCATGGGTCTTTTTGCTGAAAAAGTCAAGGAAGTTCTGTCTTCAGTGCTTCCGATCACATTATTCGTTATCATTCTCCACTTCATCGCAACACCGCTTTCAGGCGTCATGATCGGCCAATTTTTAATCGGCGCTTTTCTTGTCATCGTCGGTCTTTCTATTTTTCTTGTCGGTGTTGATCTCGGCGCAACGCCCATCGGTGAACATGCCGGCGAAAGGCTCGTGCACACGGGTAAAATGTCGTGGCTGATGGCCGGCGGACTCGGACTCGGTTTTCTCATCTCCATCGCCGAACCTGACCTTCAGATCTTGGCGACAGAAGTCGCGGAACTTACAGGAGGAGCGATTGGCAAGTTTGCGATGGTCATCGTCGTTTCAGTCGGTGTCGGTCTTCTTGTCATGACTGGTTTCTGGAGAATTGTACGGAGTGTAAAGCTTCGCACCGTGCTCTGGGTGGCGTATTTTATCATATTAATCTTGGCGATTTTCAACGACCCCGTTTTCCATAATTTTGCTTTTGACGCGTCCGGCGCAACGACGGGCGCCATCACGACGCCATTTATTCTGGCGCTTGCTGCCGGTGTTTCGAAAATTACTGTCGGCCAAAGTGAAGACGCCCGCGACCAGTTCGGTCTCGTCGGTCTCGCTTCTGCCGGAGCGATTTTGGCAGTTCTCGCTCAAGGCACACTGGTGAGCGTACCGGCGGACGCTTCGCTGGCAGCGGGAGATGCGACTACCGTGACGGATTCGCTCTTTGCTCCCTATCTGGCCTACACACTGCCCACCATGCGCGACGCACTTTTCTGTGTCGCACCACTAGCGATCGTGTTTGTTATCATGCAGCTTAAAGTACTCAAACTTCGCCGCCATGACTCTGCCCCTATTTTCTTCGGTCTGTTCTGTTGTTGGCTTGGCCTTGCCGTTTTCACCATCGGTGTCATGGGCGGTTTTATGGAGACAGGGCGCATCATCGGCTCGATGTTGATCGATAAGGGACAGCCTTGGATGACGATCCTTGCAGGTCTCTTCCTTGGAATGCTGACCGTCATCGCTGAGCCGGCTGTCCTCGTTCTCACCGAATCGATCGAAAAAGTGACAGACGGTATCATTCCCCGTAAAGTTGTTCTTGCATTTCTCGCGGTAGGTGTCGGCATCTCAGTTGCGCTGGCTGTCGTTCGCATCTACATCGAGGATCTGTTGCTCTGGCACATTCTCCTGCCCGCCTACATCCTGATCATGATCATGAGTTTCTTTACACCGGAACTTTATCTCGGCATCGCTTTTGATGCAGGCGGAGTCGCTTCCGGGCCCATGACGGCAACATTCGTTCTTGCCTTTACGCAAGGAGCCGCAAGGGGTGTCCCTTATGCGGATATGTTGCTTGATGGATTTGGAGTCATCGCGCTCGTCGCAATGGCGCCTCTGATTACACTCCAAATTCTGGGTATTATCTCGGTCATCCAGAAAAAAAGACAGGATCGCCTGTCAGAACCGGCGCATGTTGCGGTCGCCTCCGGTGATCATGTTCGTGCAAAAGAAATTACAGAGAGTACAGTGCCAACTCGGGAAGCGACGCCTCCCCTCAAAAAAGAAGGAGACGATGTATGATGTCAGATAACACGACTTGCCAAGAAAAGAATATCGAAACATCGGTGCTGAATAAGACAGACGGACAAGCGATTCTTTCCATCATTTCGACGCCGAAACGAACTGAGGCGATGGCGCTTTTCGCGTTGGAACATGGCGCCGATTCCGCCCTTTTCGTCAACGCAAGCGGCACGATTACCGGAAATTGGCTGAACTTGCTCGGATTGAGCAATGTCAAACGTTCACTCGCCGTCTTGCGGATCAACGCCGAAAAAGGTGTTGATTTGCTCCATAAAATCGAAGATCACTTCACGCTCAATCGCTCGATGGGCGGCATTGCCTGGATCCAAAATCAAGTAACGGAAACCTCGGCACTGCCGACAGAGTATTCCATGGTCGTCGCGATCGTCAACTCAGGCGAAGGTCGGCTCGTCGTAGATCAGGCGCGACGAAGCCATCCTGTAGGGGCTTCTATTTTGGAAGCCGTAGGCTCCGCGGACCACACTCGCAAGACATTTAATTTCGAAATTGTTCCCGAAAAAGAGGTCGTTCTCATTATCTCGAAAACGGATGAATGCAACGCCGTGCGCGACACCATTTACGAAGCGTTGCGAACGGAAAAACCTGGAAGAGGTGTCCTGTATACGACCTGCATCGATGCGGTATCCGGCATCTATCACGCAAAGAACTCTGATGATTTTAAGGTATTCGAAGAGAGCGATGACCTCGCCGGAAAGGCAGACGTTTGGGACAAAGATACCATGGCCGACGCTGACGCTTGGGAAAAAGATACATTAATCGAAGAAGCCGACGTTTTGGAAAAGGATAACTTGGCCGACGACACTGACGATTGGAAAAAGGATACCTTAATCGACAAAGCTGACGTGGCGCGAGAAGAACTTCCGCTTACTCGGGAAACGACACCTGCATCTGCATCTGCGCCCGCCTCATCTGAGATGCTAAAACCATCGCGGTACATCGGTCTGATCGCTGTCACGGAACGCGGGCGATCTGCCGATATTGTCGCTTGTGCGGAAAGCGCAGGCGGACGTGGCGCGACCATTTTACACGGACGCGAGACCAATACGCCTTCTGGTCGATGGCTAGATAAATTAACGCAATCTACGCGCGATTCAGTCATCATCATTGCGGAAGAAAAGACTGCGGAGACAATTCTTTCGGCATTGAAAAAGGGAAAACTGGCCGCTCATCTGCGCACGTTTATATTTGACGTTCGCGATTTTCGCCTCTTTTCGTACGGCTACTCAAAATAGAGAAAATCACGGCAGGAGAGACGCCATCTTCTCTACCGTTCGTTCACCAGGGAGACAGCATCTTTTCTGCCATTTCACTTACTGGAGAAATACCTTCATTTCTGCCAATACGTTCACCGGATCGGGTATGCGTAATATTGGCAGATAGCATTGGCAATGGCCTGAGCGATGTTTGCGCGACCGTCATCAGACGTCAGAATCGATCGATCAGACTCGTTAGATAGATAGCCCGGCTCGAATACGGCCGATACAAAGTTCGACAGGCGAAGCACGGCAAGATCTACCTGTTTGCCTGACTCCTGTCCGTCTACTGGACGCAACCTCGGTTCGAGGCGCGAGAGATGCGATTTCAACAATAACGCTAGATTAGCTCTTCCTGCGCTGTCAATCAGCGTGTAGTTTGGAGGAAGATTTAGGGCATCTTGACCTTCCGCATAACCGTTATTGACATCGGAGATAAAATCGGCCGACATGTAGTAAGCCTGAGCGCCTGAAACCGACGGATCGTCTTCGTCGAAACCGAGTGTAAGATGAATCAATAAAATATCGGTGTACTGGTGTTCGATGTCATAGAGCACGCGCAGTTGAGGCGGCGTTCCGATCGTACCAAAAAGGCCTCGTCCGCCTGAGGCATCACTGTTTTCATTGATGCGGATCACATCGCCCATCAGGAGACGGAGCTGATCGATGGGATCGGGATGGTAACCGGCCTCGATCACAAGATCACGGTACCTTGCCAGTACAATGTCTGCGGCTTTGGCCACTACCGCAAAATAGGAGCACGATTCATCCGTCGTTCTCGTTTGAACGACGGTCGCTCCGCGTTTGATCAGAATATCTCCCGTTTTCTCCGCAAGATCGAGAAGAATCGTTTTCTCCATCACCGCGTCGGCACCCTTTCCCAAAACAACGCCCGTATCTTCACCTCCGCGAGCCGCGCTCAAAATCACGGTAACCCCATTGAGCGGCCGAGAATCACCACTTTGCGCCGCGATAGCGTTGAGATCAGAGTGGTGAAGTCGTGGAATCGATAATTCAGCCGGCCAGCGACGGAGAGATTCGCCGGCATCATCGAGCGCATCGGGATCATTTCCTATTATGGGAAATTCCATCCATTGTTTAACGGCATCTGTTTCGGTAGCATTGAGATTGGGATACTGAGTATCATTGTCATCCGGTTCACCGATGTGTTGCGATTCGGAAGATAGCGTTGTTTCAGAATCACTCTCGATCGGATCGCTACTTTGAAATCGTGCCGAACCACCAAAAGGCGACGGCAAAACGTTCGTTTTTGACAAGATGAGCAATACGCCGCTGACTGCGAGTAAAACAAGTAAAACGTGAAGGCTATTTTTTCTTGTCACAAAACCGTCCTCGTGCTATAAATCAGAATTGGTCGTCAGGTGAGCTATCGATCAAGTCTTCAAGAATTCGCTCGATGACCGAGACCATTTTATCGGCATATCCATCAATACGGCTCTGATCAATGCCTTCCAGCATGACACGAACCAATGGTTCTGTGCCTGAAGCGCGTACCAGAACACGTCCGTCCATACCGAGCTCACGCTCCGTCTCTTCAATCACATAGATCAAATCAGGATGTTCCATAACGGTCTTCTTATGCCCATTTTCGACATGTACATTTCGAATGAGTTGCGGAATCACGTCCATGATTTTACACATTTCGCTTAGCCCTACTTCGCGGATGTCGTGATCAACGGCCTGTAGAAAATAGAGCAAACTCAGAATACCGTCGCCCGTCGTCGTGTGATCCAATAGAATGACGTGACCGCTCTGCTCGCCACCCAGTGCATAGTTTTCTTCAAGCATGCACTGCAGCACATATCGGTCACCGACCGCTGTGCGGATAAAGTTAATCCCTTCACGCTCCGCCAAACGTTCCAGACCAAGATTGCTCATTACGGTCGCAACAATGGTGTTGCCTCTGAGCTCGTTCCGGTCTCTAAGATGCAGCGCCAGAATAGCCAAAATAACGTCGCCGTTACAGATTTGCCCTTTCTCATCGACGAGAAGCAAACGATCGGCATCGCCGTCAAACGCAACGCCGATATCGGCACCCGTATCGAGGACTTGCTCGATAAGGCTTTCAAGATGTGTTGAGCCGCAATTTCGATTGATGTTGCAGCCATCCGGCGAATGATGGATCGCTATAACGTCGGCGCCTAGAGTTTCAAGCAGCTTCGGAGCGAAATGGGAACTCGATCCGTTCGCGCAGTCTACTACCATCTTGATACCGGTAAGATCTAGTTCAATCCCGTCCAGGAGGTGTTCCGTATATTCTTCATATACGGAGTCAAGATGTCTTATCCTCCCGACATCCTTGCCAATTGCGCGCGTCACTTTGTTTTGATCTACTTCGAACACAAACGCTTCTATCTCATCTTCCGTTTCATCGGGCAACTTAAAGCCGTCTCCGGAAAACAGTTTAATGCCATTGTACTCAAATGTATTGTGTGACGCGGAAATCATAACGCCGGCATCCGCATTATGTATGCGTGTAAGCCATGCGACGCCGGGTGTCGTGATGACACCTGCGAAAAGGACGTCGGCGCCTGCGGAAGTCACTCCAGACATTAACGCGGCTCCAAGCATATCGCACGATATCCTCGTATCAGTGCCGACCACGATCACGGGACGGTGCATTGTATGTTCTGCCAGCACGTGGGCGCTCGCAAAACCGAGCGCGTATGCCAGATCTGGGGTAAGGTCTCGGTTCGCGACACCACGCACGCCATCCGTACCAAATAACCGATCCATTTTACTCTCCTATAGTTTTCTTCGACCACATCACTCGTGGTTCTCTTACCTTAAATCATTACCGGTAGCATCGTACACCATCAACACCGGCAACGCAAAATTGCGCAGATATCGAACGCACAACGTTACGCTGCGGGCAAATTCGCGCGAAGCTCACCCAATTAATCTTTTACCGATCTTTACTGATCACTTTTTTCATCATGGGGCGGTGTTGACGTCGTCGTCCATCACATAAATATTGACTGAAACCGATGTGGGGTATTGGTAATCCGTTTTAACATACCACGGTGTATCCTTCTTAATTTCAATCGGCAGATCCGTCATACCCACCTCATCTATATTGGACAAATCAATGTACGCAACGATGGAATTGGGGTCGATGTCATTTAAAATGCGCTGTCGTCCATGCAACGTGATGTTAACGGAAGGTACGGGCAAGCTCTGGACTCCAAGACCGCGTTCCTCCAAATCTTCCACACCCATATGCGTCAACGGAATCGATAATGTCCGTTTCGCGATCGGATTGACGGTAATCTGTACGTAGAGCCATGAGAAAATGGCGATCAAAACGGAAATGATCACTAAACCGATGCGATGGCGACGTGTAAGAGTGCTCCCAAAACGGGGCGGACGGCGTTTTTTAAAACGTAATGCAAACCAAAAACGCCGACGTTGAGTTGATTCGTCGTTTGAGGAATCATTTTCCGTTGCAAACTCGTCTTCATCTTGTTGTTCTATATCTTCCTCAACTTCCTCTGCGGCATCACCGCGATCGGTAGAGTGGCGGTAAATATCATCGTCGAACGACGTCCTGTTTTTCTTTGCGCCTTTCCGTCTAAGGCGTTTGAACCATGCGAAAAGAGAAGACTCTTCCTCGGAAGAATCGCCGAGAAGTCTCTGAAGCTGCGAACGCAAGACGTCCGAGTTTTCAAGTACATGCAATACACCATCATAGGCGATACTGATGGTGCCTCTTTCTTCCGAAACGACGACAGCGATGGCATCGCCGAGTTCACTAGCGCCTACGGCAGCGCGGTGGCGGAGACCGAAATCGCGGCGCAAATGATAAACATCGGAAAGAGGTACATGGACACGCGCCGCCGCTAATCGACCGTCGCGGATCAATATCGCGCCGTCGTGGAGCGGTGAATTAGCGTAAAAAATCTGTCGCAACAGCGGCGATGTCACGGTTGCGTCTAGGCGCACCGCGTTTTCCTGATGCTCAAATTCCCCCAGCCTCGTGCTGCGTTCAATGATGATCAACGCGCCTGTCCTTGATTTCGACATGCTGTCACAGGCAGATACAATCGACTCAATAAGCCTACTCGTTTCGGAAGCGCCGTTCGGCATCATCCAATTCATACGCTGGAATCTGTTGCGACCGACCGCCTCTAGTGTCCGACGCAACTCCGGCTGGAAAATAACGATAATCGCAATCGCCAAGAAAGAGATCGTTCGACTTAACAAATACCAGACCGTATTCAATCCTAAGGAACTCGCAAAAAACGCGAAAATGAGAATCAGTAAAATCCCGCGCAAAAGCTGCCAAGCACGAGAATCACGAAGAATCACCAATAAATAATAAATTACGAATGTCGTGATGACGATATCAATTATGCTGAGAGCAATATCGAAAGGTCCGCCTAAGAATAATAGGCCGTCTGAGAGACTATAACGCAGTGCTTCAAAAAAATCCCCGAGTTCTGAAAAAAAAGTTGAAGGCAAAGCGCATTCCTCCCGCTTCAAGGCATAAACGTAAAATTATTTTAGCACATATGAACGAAAAATGACGCTGAGAAATCAAAACCACTGCAACATCATGTTGTCGGAATTTTACTCTTAATAAAGAGCCAACAATAAAGGAAGATTAATAACTAATAATACGCTTAGAAACTGGAAATTAGTCATACAACTATATTTCGTAGTTATTTGACTTCACATACACTGTTGTTTTTCATGATATTTCAATAACACTACTTAGCATATTTGGAAGAATCTAATCATCCTTGTTCCAATCTTTTCGGCTGCAATGTTCTCTCTCCCAATGTAACGGTATACAATTCCGTTTTACCTCATTCATCAGCAATCACGCCCTTAAACCATTCCGGAATAACTAACCTGCTCAGAGTCATCTCAATCAAGCATGGGCAGCAGAAAAAATTCTTTATACCATTTTAGGATAGTTGCCCTGCTCCGAGCCGTCTCGATCAAACGCGGAAGCAGAGATAAAGCCTTTATACCATTTAAGAATAGCTGCAGCTCTTTTTTCTAGTTTGGGAAGGTCATCAAGCGAAAAATACTGCAGTTTTGTACTCTCCCCGTCCAACATGACTAATTCTCCTCGAACTTCCTTTGCCTGATATAAAGCAACAACGGAGTAAAGCTGGTCTCCGTTTGGATATTCAAAGAAGAAATCTTTGCCCGAAAAGAGATTCAAAAACACAAATTCTTCTGCTTCAAGTCCCGTTTCTTCTTAAAGTTCTCGAGAGGCTGTCTCCTCAAATGTCTCACCTAGTTCCATCGCCCCTCCGGGAATACCCCAAGCTAGCGTATCAGAGCGCAGATTGAGGAGAAGACGCTCGTCTTTCATGACGATGACGGTAGCACCGGCACTTAGCAGTGGCATGTTTCCGACAATTTTTCTCAAATCTTTCAAGTAGCTCATGAAAACGCCTTTTAAAGTACGAATACAAATGATTTTATCTTTATCATCGGCGCCTTTTTCTTCGCAATCAACAGTATTAGGCTACACTATATAGGACTCCGCATCGTGCTGCATGATAGAGGAGTCCGCGACAGAAGAATCGATAATACGTATTTAACAGGTGTTGCATCTGCATCAGACCCGCGTTATCATAAAGGTAATATATTACCTAATAGGGAGGTTCGATGGTGTGAAATCATTAATACTTTATCGCTCGCTATACGGCAGCACGGAGCAATATGCCCGCTGGATTCGGGAAGAGCTTTCCGCTCAAGCAGATAACTTCGACAATGTCGGAAAATATGACATCAATGACTACGATCTTATTATCGTCGGAGAAGCCGTTTATGCGGGACAATTCATGACGCCTAAGCAGTTGATACCGCTAGTAGAAAAATTCCCGGGTAAGAAATTTATCTTTTTCTTGGTCGGAATAGCAGATATGGAGGATCAGGAAAACCGAGAAAAACTTTATGGTGATCTCGCTAAGGCCATGGGGCCAATTATTGAGAAAATAAAGGTATTCTTCCTGCGCGGAGTGCTGGACTACAGCAAGCTAAGCTTTAAACACAAAACCATGATGTGGCTATTGGTTAAATACCTCAAACGAAAGCCCGAAAAAGATTTACCAAAGGATGCAGATAAGCTCATCAGCAGCTATGGCCAAAAAATCAATTTTATTGACAAAAATGCCATTGAGCCGCTCGTGAGATATGCAAAAGAAATCAGCAAATAAAAGTTTAAAGGAACCTCCTGAATGAAAATCGAAGACTACATCAAACAAAGAGGTAAAACGACAGATGGAAAGAAGTCCGTTCTGTTTTACTCTCTTTTTGTGATGACCAATCGTATTGAAACAATCTACAATGCAGGCATAAAAGACTTAACTTTAAAACAGTTAATGCTCCTAATCTTAGTTGCCATATCGGAAGGTGAAACATTCACCAGATACGGAAAGATTATGGGATCTTCAAGGCAAAACATTAAGACTTTGGCTCAGGCTCTCGAAAAAAAGTCCTATGTTTCGATAAAAGAGAATGAAGATGACCGCAGAGCTTGCGGTATCTTCCTAACTGCTAAAGCGACAAAACATTTTAAGGATACGGACGATTATTACACTGATCAGATTTATAACCTCTTCTCTGAATTTTCGGCGGAAGAGATTGATTTGATGTTTACGTTTATCCCAAAACTATTAACAGGAATTCAAAGAATGGATGAAAAAAATGACAAAATCTAAAAAAATATTAATAATCATTGTTGCCCTTATCATCGTACTCTTTCTGGGCTTTAAAATTGTTTCAAACAAGATTACTTCCGATGCCAAAGCGCTTCCCGTTGAGGAAATAGATTTTAGTCAAATCGAGGATGGTCAATACGTCGGCAAATATAAAATTTTCCCTGTAAACGTATCTGTCAAAACAACCGTTCAAAGTGGCAAAATAACGCAAATCGAAATTGTGGAACACTTCAATGGAAAAGGCGCTTCTGCCGAAAAAATCATAGACCGCATTGTAGAAAAGCAGAGTTTGCAAGTAGATATCATTTGCGGCGCAACCGTGTCAAGCATGGCCATAAAAAAGGCCGTTGAGGATTCTTTGCTCGAGAAATAAGGTGCAAAGTCGGGTGCAAAATCAGCTCCAGAACAGTTTTTTGAAAAAGCAAAAGCCCTGTAACATCACTGTCGCAGGGCTTTCACGTTTGGCTGCCGATCCAGGATTCGAACCCGGACAAACTGAGTCAGAGTCAGGTGTGCTACCGTTACACTAATCGGCAACGTTTTTTCCAGCGAAACGCATCATACCACAATTTGCATCGCCTAGACAAGGCGAGTTATCCTGTTGCGCCAACGAAATGAGATCGAATGAGATCGAAATGAGCTCAGCTGAAATGAGCTCGAGCGAAATGATCTCGAACTGAACGCCAACGGTTTTCTGCTGAATGCCAGATTAAACTGAACGACTCACGCGTCTTACTGTCCAACTTATTTTGGCTTTCAGCTTCCAGAGATTTTCATATTACTTTGGCTTTCAGCTTCCTAAAGATTTCCCAAAGACTTTTCAAACATCGACCAATGTGACAACTTGCGGAGGCTTTCTTTCTTGTGCTATGATGATCCGGCATATAGCGCAAGGAGGATTATTATGAGAGTTGCGCAGTACATTTTTATTGTGCTCGATCTTATTGCCTGTATTGGTCTTATTATTACCGTCATGCTACAGGAAAGCAGCGCGAGCGGTGGATTGGATGCGTTAGGAGGCCAGTCTAGCGCAGATACTTTTTATGGAAGCCAAGGAAAACGTCGAAGCAAAGAGGGTCTTTTGAAAAAGCTGACGACGGTGTTTGCCATTAGCTTTGCGGTCTTTACGATCATTCTTTACGTACTGACAGGCCGTGGCGCTTAAACGCCTTGAAACTTAACTAACAACACTCCAAACGAGTCGTGATGCACAAATAGCGAAAAAAATAACAACGTACCGTTTCTTTAAAAAAGAGCTTCGGCTCTTTTTTATTTGTTCGAGCTTTGTTTAAGATCATCGTGAAAACACCCTTGTTAAAAGCAACACCTTAATTTCATGGAATCAGGAGCCGGTAACGGCTCTACATAGGAAAATACGTGCTTTTTTCGTAAATATCCGAAATTAGACCAGAAGAAATCGTTAGCATAAGTTCAGCCGCTGAAAAACAACCACTAAAAAACAAACGCTGAAAAACAAGTGCTGAAAACAAACGCTAAAAAACAAGTGTTCTAATAAACAAATCCAACTGTGTGTCGTCTTAAAAAGTAGGCTATAATATCTTATTAGGTACAACGGTCCATCAACGGTAACGATGATGAAGCAGGAGATGATGACGTTATGAAGTTGAAGTTTCAATGGCTGGGATTGTCACGAGCCATTCACCCCGCCGGCAATAAGCATACGGCAAATCAATCCATCGTTCCTCTAACCGGATTTAAAGAAGTCTCCATCCCTCTTGATATGCAAGTCGGCCCTGGTTGCAAACCTACGGTTGCTAAAGGCGACCATGTCAACATTGGCGACAAAATTGGTGAACCATTGGGGCCGTGGAGTGTTCCAGTCCATGCGAGCGTATCCGGCAAAGTAACGAAAATCGAAAAGCAAATTTTATCCGATGGTGGGAAAGCCGAGTATGTGACAATTGAATCCGACGGCAAAAACACCGTTTCAGAGGCGCTAGCGCCTCCTGTTGTCACGGATAAGGAGAGTTTTCTTAAGGCGGTTCGAGATGCCGGTCTCGTCGGTCTCGGCGGAGCCGCGTTCCCTACACACATCAAACTTAATCCGCCGCCGGACAAAAATGTTGATACGCTGATCGTCAACGCCGCCGAGTGCGAACCCTACATTACGACGGATCATCGCATTGCTCTGGACTACGCGGATGATGTGATTTACGGCGCGCTTGTCACAGCCCATTGGTGCGGCATAGACACCGTGATCATCGGAACGGAAGACAACAAGAAAGACGCCGCACGCTCACTTGAAGAAGCGGTAAAACGTGCAAAAGAAGGCGAATGCAACGCCTTCTGGCCGAAAAATGGCGTGACCGCCAAGGTGCTTCCGACAAGTTACCCGACCGGCGCAGAGAAAGTATTGATTGCTCTTCTCACTGATCGGGTTGTTCCTGAAGGCGGACTGCCCGCCGACGTCGGCGTCATCGTCCAGAACATCACAACGCTGTGCGTACTAGCACAGAACCTTAAGACCGGCATGCCGCTTGTCAAGAAAGCGATCACACTTGACGGCGGTGCGGTAAAGAAGCCGGGCAATTATGAGGTGCCAATTGGCGCTCCCATTCGAGATGTCATCGAATGCGCTGGCGGCACCGTATCCGAACCGGCAAAAATCATCATGGGCGGCCCAATGATGGGCGTCGCCGTCGATGACATCACACGCCCTATCCTCAAAAACAATAACGCCATCTTGATCTTTGATGAGAAAGAGGCGAAACTTCCTAAAGAATCTGCCTGCATTTCCTGCGGTCGCTGCTTGCGCGCCTGCCCCATGAGGCTGCAGCCCATGAAACTGGATAAGGCTGCGCGCGCCATTAATCCGAATGAGCTCGAGGAACTTCACGTAATGAATTGCATCGAGTGCGGAAGCTGCACCTACGTCTGTCCCGCCAAACGTTACCTCGTCCAAAACATTCGCAACGGCAAGGCTTATGTCCGCGCTGAGGCGCAGGCAGCAAAAGAAAACGCGAAGAAAGGAGATTCGAACTAATGCTTCACGTATCCGCTTCTCCTCACATCCGCGACAACGTAACGACTCAGCGCATCATGCTTCATGTCATTATTGCGCTTTTGCCTACGGTGATCGCCTCCGGATTCATTTTCGGCCTCAGAGCCCCCATGCTGTTTGCCATCAGCGCCGCCGCTTGTGCCGGATTTGAGGCCTTGTCGCGCATTGCCATGAAACGCGAACAGACCGTTGGCGATCTATCCGCCATTGTTACGGGACTGCTTCTTGCCGCAAGTCTTCCTGCAGAGACACCGATCTGGATTGTTCTCATAGGCGCTTTCATGGCAGTCGTTTTTGTAAAGCAGATGTTCGGCGGCCTTGGCAGCAATTTTGCCAATCCTGCCGTCACGGCGCGCATTATTTTGTCCGTGTCCTTCGCAGGACCGCTTTCAAAATTTTCCGCTCTTCCCCGCTACGCAGCAACAGTCACGCCCGGCATAGCCTTTGATCAGGTGGCAACATCGGGCGCCGACCTCGTCTCTTCTGCAACACCGCTCGGCGTATTAAATAATCCAATTCCAGGAACGCAGGTTCCGTCAACAATGGATCTTTTCCTCGGAAGGCACGCCGGCTGTATCGGTGAAGTATGCATCCTCGCCATTCTGATCGGTGGCCTTTATCTCCTGATCACAGGTGTCATCGACATCTGGGCGCCCCTTGCATATATCGGATCAACTGTCGCTTTTGTGGCACAGCTTGGGAAAGACCCCGTCGTCCATCTCTTTTCCGGCGCCCTCATGTTGGCAGCTTTTTTCATGGTCACCGATTATGTCACTACACCTGCCACCATTGTCGGAAAAATCACTTTCGGAGTAGGTGCGGGTATTTTAACGGGTCTATTGCGCATATTCAGCGCAATGCCGGAAGGTGTGTCTTACGCCATTTTGCTGATGAATATTTTGACACCACATATTGAGCGCTGGACTGCGCCGATCACGCTCGGTGCCAAGAAAAAGACGCGAAAACAGCAGTCGTAACGCCCGAAAGGAGCAATGCACATGCCACATGCTGAGCAAAAAGAAAAAATGTCTTCGTCCAATACACCGCTGATTGAACGTGGCACTATGCCTGTTGTCATCCTGACGCTGATCTGCACGATTTGCGTTACTCTGCTCGCATTAACAGCCAACGTGACAGCCGATGCGCGCGCAAAACAACAGAAGTGGCTCGAAGATAAGAATAAACGCTTGATTTTTCCTGAATCCGACGAATTCCCGGCAGAATCACTAGATGGGGTAGGAGCAGGATTGCCCGGTGCTCAAGTTGTCGATTTCACGCAGCAGCATCCCGCGGTCAACCAAGTTTTTGTAGCAAAAAGCGGCGCTGACGTCAACGGTGTCATCATCCAAGCATCGAGCAAAGGCTACGGCGGATCTGTTCCCGTCATGGTCGGTTTCACGAAAGACGGCCTTATTGTCGGTGTTGTCGTCGATGCATCAACAGAGACAGCAGGTCTTGGGCAGCGCGTCGCCGAAACGGATTTTACCGAACGATTTAAGGGGCACTCTCCTAGCGATAATTTTGACGATGTAGAAACGATTAGCAGTGCCACGATTTCGTCCCGCTCGGTCATCAATTCTGTACAAACAGCTTGCGCTGCATGGCAATCAATCTTAGGCAAGGGGGCGAACTGATATGGAAAAGAAAAAATCAGCTGGCCGCGAGCTTGTCAAGGGCATCCTCAAAGAGAACCCGCTTTTTGTTCTGGTGCTTGGTACTTGCCCTGCACTGGCCGTCACGACATCGGCAGCTAACGGCGTCGGCATGGGAATTGCAGCGACAGTCGTGCTTATTCTGTCGAACCTCGTGATTTCACTACTTCGCAAAGTGGTTCCGGATCGCGTCCGGATCCCCGTTTACATCACCGTTATCGCAAGCCTCGTGACGATTCTTCAATTTCTTCTCGAAGCATATCTGCCGGAACTCAACAAATCGCTTGGTATTTTTATCCCGCTGATTACGGTCAACTGCATCATCTTGGGACGTGCAGAAGCGTACGCCCGAAATAACGGGCCTTGGCTTTCGATCTTGGACGGCTTGGGAATGGGCATCGGTTTCACGATCGCATTGCTCTTCATGGGTGGAATTCGTGAAATACTGGGATTTGGCACTTTCTTCGGTATGCCGGTTCCTTGGATCACGGAAGGCGGCCTGCAACCAATGATGATCTTCGGACTCCCTGCCGGAGGTTTTGCGATATTTGGACTTATGGTGGCCATCACAAACAGTCTGACCCGCAGGTTCTATAAACGCCAGCCGCTTGAGACGATGGATCGCGCTCATTACCCGGGAAGCGTGAGTCCTTCGACCGATGCCATTTATGAAGCGACAGAAGTGCACGACGGACCTCGTCCTTCACGAACGCCGGATCCCAGCGCCGTTCCCGAAGCACTCACAAAACCCGGTGCGTTGGTCGCGGAAACTTCAGATAAAAAAGATGAAAGCGAGGAAGCAAAATGAAAAGCTTTTTAATCATCATGCTCAGTATGGTGCTCATTGACAACCTCGTCTTGTCGCGCTTCCTAGGCATTTGCTCATTCCTTGGACTCACTAAAAATCTAAAAAATGCGATGGGTATGAGCATTGCCGTTATTTTTGTTATGCTGGTCGCCACTGCTGTCACGTACCCGATTTATTGGAGTATTCTGGAACCCGTCAACCTCGGCTACCTTCAGACCGTCGTCTTTATTCTCGTCATCGCAGCCGTTGTACAGGTTCTCGAAGCGATCATCCGCAAGACCTTCCCGCCGCTTTACGAAGCGATGGGCATTTATCTGCCCCTGATCACGACGAACTGCGCCATTCTAGGTGTCATGCTCATCAACATCCAAGAATCTTACGGGTTCGGTGACGCTATGATCTCGTCGCTCGGTGCCGGAGTGGGTTATACACTCGCAATGTTCCTCTTCACGGGCGTTCGTGAAAAAATGGAAAAAGCCGATATTCCGCCTTTTTTAGAGGGACTTCCCTCTACACTGATGGCAGCATCCATTGTGTCCGTCTCATTCATGGGATTCAAAGGAGTTATCGAAAACTTATTTGGTTAGGTCCTCGCGGTTGTTGGCTAACTATTCGCGACTGTTGGTTAAATCCTCGCGATTGATCGGAGAAAAATATGTTACTTGAAGTCAATGCAATTCTCATACCTGCCGTTGTCGGAGCGGGAATCGCCCTTGTCTGCGGAATCATCATCATTTTGGTTTTCCGCTTCTTCAGCGTGGAAGTCGATCCGCTCGCCGAAACACTGGAGAATATTTTTCCCGGCGCAAATTGTGGCGGTTGCGGGTATAGCGGTTGTGCAGCATACGCAGCTGTGCTTGCGGATGGAACCGAGAAAAACACAGGACTTTGTACCGCTGGCGGCCAAGAGGTCGCCTCCGCCATCGCCGCAGAACTCGGTGTCGCAGCCGAAACCGTCGTCCCCGTCGTAGCCAATGTATTCTGCCAAGGCACGTGTGAAAAAACACACGAACGCTATCTCTACACCGGTACACCGCACTGCGCATCCGCAACCGGCCTCTTTTCGGGTCCTAACTCCTGTACTTACGGTTGCCTCGGATTTGGTGATTGTGTTGCCGCCTGTGAATTCAACGCACTGTATATCGAAGACGGTATTGCCAAGGTCAACCACAACAATTGCGTCGCCTGCGGGAAATGTGTTACAGCATGCCCCAAACATTTAATCCGCCTCATTCCGAAACATGAACTAGCAACGAATGTGACCTGTTCCAACCACTGGCCCGCTAGAGTCGCAATGAAGGCCTGCAAATCGGCTTGCATCGCATGCCGCCGCTGTGTGAAAGAATGCCCTGTCGGCGCCATCACTATCGAAAATAACTTAGCCGTCATCGACCAGATGAAATGCATCCACTGCGGCAAATGTGTCGGCGTCTGCCCAACAAAAGCGATCCACCAAGGACTACTCGACGGCCCCAAATTCGACGGATCCGATACGGGAACACCACCAGCGTCAGAAAAGGGAAAAAAAGCAGAAGCTAGCTAAAAACACAAATCAGCTCAAAATATACCAGCAATTGAAAAGCTTAGATCAGTTAACTATGTGTCTGTTGAGAAAACGCAGATCAACATAAATGTGATCATCCAGCTAAAAAACACAGGCACGCTGAACATGTATCTTGCTACTGAAAAATCAAAGATCAACTGAATATATAGGCCAGCTGAAAAATGAAAAACCGCTAAAAAAGTAGAGACCATCTAAATATGACCAATTGCGGAAGCTAAAATGTGATAATTCCGTATGATCCCAAACAACGTACCATCTCCTTGAAATTCGTTATAAGTCATTTAATAAAATTATTTTGAGAAGTCGTAACCTGCTAAACGTCCAATACAGAGTGCACGACATTTCGCTTTTAGGACATTTTTTCGATTTTATTCAAATAGCAGAACAATCATAAATCGTCCTGAAAATAATCAAGGATTTGGAGAAGCGTAGCGTAATCAGGCATCTTCTTCCGACAAAATGATATAGCGGTCGGAGATACATCTGTCGCCAACAAGTCAAAACCACGCTCAAGCAAAGGATATGCAACTACCCTCTCACCACATCCAATTTCCAGAAATTTCTCTTGATATGAAATGAAAAAATCATGGATCGTTTCAGCTACAATCAGCGACGGCTTTTTGTCAAACCATTGCAGATTTTGTTCATGGATCTGACAATATCGATCATAGGCATATTAATACTTACACTCCGACATAGAGTTCTTCCTGCTGGGGAATATAAACGGTCCAAAACTCCCTTGAACTTATAACATAAGTACTCCACCCACACACCTATCAAGAGACACCCTCCTTTAAAAAACCAATTTTTCGGAAAAAGCAGTGATAATGTCCACACGGTCCTTCCAGAAGCCAGTATTCTTAAAAGAACTTAAAGAATGGCCATTTAACGGGCGATCTTCTTGGAA
>JAAZKK010000081.1 GCA_012799825.1 Clostridiaceae bacterium
CCTTTCCTGTATCATGTCCATGAGATTCCTCCTTTGTTTCCTGTTAAAGCTTTGCTATTTTTTTACTTTAGCAGATTTGGATGGAATCTCTTTTTTTTCTACACCTACAAATACGTTACACGACCTGGTATGCCGAAGGCAACGACAACGTATCGTTCGCTATCGTGCTCAGCGAGAGGGGCGGCGTTTGGAAATTGGATGCGGCTACACAAAGTACGCTTGAAGACGATGAAACCGGCAAAGACAATGAAGCCGGCAAAGACAATGACTCCGCTGCTGAGAAAAATACGTACAATCTGGATTACGAATCCACCGAGATGCAGCCCATGTCGGACAAGAAAGCGTCTGCAGAGACCTTAAGAGAGACTGCGGTGGAGTGGCTTGAAGAACGTATCAATCGTGGCGAAATTGAGTACGCCGACTACACTTATGAGGATGTCGCAGAGCATATCGGGGTTGATGCCTCTATATATTATTATAGTGATCATGAAGTAGAACGATGGTCCGGTCGTGTGTACGCATGGTATGCCGAAGACGACAACACCGTATTTTTCTCTATCCTACTCACAGAATCGGACGGCGATTGGAAATTGGCTGAAAGTACGTTTTTTGATTAATTATTGCATTCACCATAACGAGTGTTCTTACGGGATTTGAGAAACTGATAGTTTCTCAAATCCCGGGCACTCAGATTTATGACCTCTTAAATTGGGAGTAGCCTAGTACCGCTCTTTTACGCTGTGGGAATAATAATCTCGGTGTGTTATCAGTAGAGAACTTGCATTATACTCATGATCCGAGAGCATCTCCAACATTATTCAGGTGCCATCATAAACGGCGCGATTTTCCTTTTGCATTTTTTTCAGGGCACGATAAGCCATGTTCATATATCAGTTCATGACTTCAACAGTAAACGCATCGTACAGTATCCAGAGCTATGAGTTTTTTACGCATTCGGCTCGCCATTTTATCCCCCATAGGAACATTTATTGCGATCTTGTGCTATCATCATGAGGCGAAACATCGAGACGGTTGTTTTTTGCACATCGCGGCTCGATTCAGCGGCTTATGCGGATATGGTGGAATTGGCAGACACGCCGGATTTAGGTTCCGGTGGGAAACCATGCAGGTTCAAATCCTGTTATCCGCACCATTAGCCCTTTATGCGTCTTAGTTGTATAAAGGGCTAATTTCGCATATGGGACTTGTACCTTTGCTGCGCGTTCGGCAAAGTCGAGCGCGCGAGTTTTTGAGGAAAACGACATGAAGAAAGTAATTGCTATGTTGCTCGTAGTGTTATTGGTGTTCGTGTTTACTGGTTGTGGAGAGGGTAATACCACCAATGATAAGTCCCCAGCAGAAGTAAGGACAAATTCACAGAAGCAAAAAATAGAAGCAACTGGAGATAAAGATGAAGAACCCTCTGAGTCTGTAGTTAGCTCATCAAACGATGCCAACATTACGGAAACTGTTATTTTCGATACAAATGACATAAAGGTAACCGCAAAGTCAATTTCTTATGATGGTTGGTTGGGTCCGGAACTCGTTCTTCTTATCGAAAATAATTCTTCGCAAAACATTATTGTTCAGACTCGAAATGTCTCTGTTAATGGTCTGATGATTGATCCGATATTTTCAGCTGATGTGGTTGCAGGTAAGAAAACGAATGATAAGATGACGATTATGTCATCTGAGCTTGAATTCGCAGGCATCACTACAATAAAGAACATAGAATTCATCCTGCACATTTTTAATAAGGAGAGTTGGGACAAAATTATTGATAGCGATGTAATTGTCTTGACAACTGATGCGACTGAATATGTTCAAGCTTATGATGATAGTGGCATTGTTGCTTATGACGAGGATGGCATTAAAATCGTTGCCAAAAAACTGAACAGTTCTGATAGTATCTTGGGCGCGGATCTATATCTTTATATTGAGAACAACAGCAAACAGGATATTACGGTACAGGTAAGGGATGTATCCGTTAATGGTTTTATGGTTGATCCGGTCTTTTCAAGCAAAATTGTTCATGATAAAAAAGCATTTGATCGAATTACTTTTTTGGAATCAGATTTAACGGACAACGGAATAACTGATATTAGGGAGATTGAATTGCGATTCCATATCTTTGATACAACATCATGGGAAAAGATAAAAAATTCGGATATAGTGACCATTTCGTTTAATTAATCTGTGTAAACCCCGATAAAGCCGCAACCATTATTGTTACTGAGGTTTAAATTTAACGGCATACTACAATATAAAGAATCGTCTGATCTCCGAAAATATTTGCATGAGCGATACAACATTCTTCCCGAGAAAAGACACATGGCGTCATAAATGGCAACATAAGTGGCGATATAAGTGGCAATATAAATCAAAATCTAACGAATGAAGAAGAACGAGCAGCACTCGAGTTATTGGTATTTAATCCAATAAGATGGAGGTTATTTAAGGAATATGCCGCCTATTGACTCTTCTCAAGCCATTGAATTTATTGCGTTTCTTAAAAAAGTCTTGTTCACCACTCGCACTAACCTAGAATGCAGTGATTGATACAATTCCTTGTATCGGAAACTACGTTCTTTTGAATCTATTTTTGGTGTTCATGAAGGAGCACAACCTGCTCTTTACTCAGACCGATCATTTTGCAAGTTCCAGATAGGCTCTGCGATTCTTATCCATATAACGCTTTGATAAGGTCAAAACATCCTCATCCGAAGCGTGTTGTTCCTCTTCAAGTTGCTTAAATTCCATGACAACATAGCGAGGAGTATTATTCTTCATGATAATGGC
>JAAZKK010000088.1 GCA_012799825.1 Clostridiaceae bacterium
ACCTTTTGATAAACGATTGAAAGATAGGCTTTCACGGTGTTGATCGAAATGTTCAGATAATCGGCAATTTCCTGATTGCTCTTGCCTTTAGCGGCCATCATGGCCAGTGCGAATTCATAAGGGGTCAACAGGTTGGTCACCTTGTCTTGTGATTGTGGGTTATGAACCTCTGTCCATCCATGCCTGAAAAGCATCACTTTGTCGGATATCATCTTGTACAGTTCGGGCTCCCGGTCGCGGATGTGCTTTTCCACCAACCCTTGCAATGGGCCGTGATGCTCAATAAATGGTTGAATATACCCCATCGGCTTGGCGATCCGCAATGCGTTCAGAAAGAAACGATCAGCCCGATCAAAGTAGGATAAACTCATGGCGGCCATGGATGCCAGCACATTCAAGTAGATGCATATAACCTCATGACGGTTGGCATCCATCATCAGTGCAGCTTCAGCCATGCCCAGCGCTTGCGCATATTCCTGCTGAAGGTATAGTGCATAGGATTGGGCATAAAGAATTGGCAAATGCCATTGTTATACAGGCCGTGAAGGATTACCGTGACCAAGTGTTGTGGTTGAAAGCACACCGTCCCCTCGATGAGGATGACGAGAAAGATGCTGATTATATCGACGCTGTTGCGGAAAAAGAGTCCATTGAGCGGTTTTTCCTTGGCGGCTGGTTTAGTATGCTGACCGACCTCGACGGCAAGGTGCTTCTTGAGAAGCTAAAATGCGAGGTGGTCTGATATGACGGCAAAAGAATATCTCGGTCAGGCATATCGACTGAATGAAATCGTGAATTCCCACCTTGCGGAAATAGATAACCTGCGCGCCCTCGCATCGAGCATTTCCAGCAGTAATCTCGGTGAGCGTGTTGACCATACCCGTAGCACCGACCCGCCATTTGTTCGCTGCGTTTGCAAAATCATCGACATGGAGCGCGAACTCTGCGCCAATGTTGAGCGCCTTATTGCCTTGAAGAAGGAAATAAGCAACTCCATAAATACTGTCGCCAACGCCGATGAAAAAATGCTTCTTCGGTACCGTTACATTAACAACTACTCTTGGGGCAAGATTGGTATCCTGATGAATGTATCCAACCGCACGGTTCACCGCATTCATTCAGCAGCTTTGCAAAATCTTATTGTCCCGAATTGAAATCTGGCACGCTTTGGCACAGTTTGGCATGCCCGTTCTATGTTAGTATTATGATAGGCAAATAGAATAGAGGTACGAGCCATCGAGGAAAAATCCCCGGTGGCTTTTGCTTTGCCCTAAAGGAGGTGAACCCATGCCATACAAACCAAAACGTCCCTGCGCTTACCCCGGCTGCGGTCGGCTTGCTGATGGCGAGCAATACTGCGCCGAGCATCAAAAGGTTTTGACAAAACATTACAACCGGTACGAACGCGACCCTGCTTCTAACAAACGATACGGTCGTGCCTGGCGTATGCACATGGGCTGACCGCTCACGACGGGATAGCTGGACAGAGGAAATGAAGCAAGCCGCCCGAGAAAGGAGGAAAAATCAATGTCAAGAGCAGTAACAGTTATTCCTGCTACAAAAAATAAGTCCCGGATTGAAAAATCAAGTGCAACAAGTCGAACCGTGGTGAGGATTGTTTGCTGCTTTGATTATATCCTGTAGTTTCTGTTCAAACAACTCCTCTGGTGTCCTATAGCCGAAGCGCTTTCGAGGGAGCTGGTTGATGTATCGGTTAATCCGAATCAGAGTATCCGGATCCAGGTCAGTCAGACTCATTCCTTTGGGAATGAATCGGCGGACGATTCCGTTCCAGTTCTCTGAGGTACCCCGTTCATAACTGCTGTAAGGATGCGCATAGTAGGCCGTTAAGCGCCCGTTGTCTTCAATTTGTTCCACTGCTGAAAACTCCGGCCCATTGTCAAAAGTGATGCTTTTGAATACGGCTGGAAAGAGATGGTCGTATTGACGTTCCAAGAGATCAAGCAGCTTAACTACTCTGCCAGCATCCCTGTCCTCGGCATCCCACACAATCCCATATCCTGTCATTCTTTCTGCTAATGTCAGAAGGTGCCCTTTTCTGCCACCACCTATGATGCCATCTCCTTCCCAGTGACCGAACTCCTTTTGCTGGTTGATGCTATCCGGACGTTCATCTATGCTGCGTCCCAGTATCCTTTTCCTTTCTTTTGGCTTCTTCTTGCACTTCCTTCTTACTTTGAGCAACAAATCTATATTACGAATCTTAAGCAACCCTGCATCTACCCAGTGATACAGGGTTCTAGTGCTGGGGATAACAGAGAACAGACCATGTCGCTCGGCATACCCCCTCGTAGCGTCCAAAGACCATTTTTCAGCTCCAAGAACCTTTCTCTCCAGATAACGAATGAAGTCCGAGCAACTAGCCAGCTTGCATTTTGCTCCTGTGCGCAATCGCCGTTCTTTATATTGCCGTTGTGCGCTGTCCCAAAAGTAACGCTTTACTTCCTTGAACAAGGGGATGTCAATGGACTTGCTGTTTGTTTGCACTGTTTCACGTTAAGTTAC
>JAAZKK010000022.1 GCA_012799825.1 Clostridiaceae bacterium
GCTTAACTCAATCTTAAAAACCGTCTCTCAAAACGCCGAAAAAGGGGTTGATTTTAACGTTTTTTTGGAACAAAAAAGCCCCAAGACGCCTGGTATGACGGCGTTTTGGGACAAATTGTGGCGGAGAGTGTGGGATTTGAACCCACGGAGGGCTTGCACCCTCTCCGGTTTTCAAGACCGGCGCCTTCAGCCGCTCGACCAACTCTCCGTGCTGACAACGTTGCCAGTTTACCGAAATACGAGGCTAATTGTCAATGACTGAGGTAACCGTGCTCTGTGGCTAGTGCTCTGCGGCTGCCAGCGATTCTGACTACGTTTTCCGCTGGCTATCGATGATTGTGCTGGTTTTGGCGGTCAAGAAAAAAGAGATCATCGACGGGATCAAAACATCTATTACGGGAGCAAAAACGTCTCTTAATGATGATAAAGACACGATGCGCGATATATCTTCGCAAATAGAAGAGGCGCTCTGCAAAACTGCATAACGCCCCTCTTGTTTATCTCTTGTGTTTCACCGTCAAGTACCGGATGGAACGCTTCAACAGACCGTCGAAATCTATACGCTAAGCTCCGGATGGAGCGCCTTCTGCGGACAGTCGGATGTTCATGCTCCGGTGAGCCGGTCATTTTCAACGGAGGTTTGCCGACTCAAGGTTATGCCGCGGATCTATGCTACGGAGAGCCGATCATTCGCAAAGCTAGCTCTCCGACTCATAGAATGTGCATTGGATCTGTAAGCCGGAGATCATATCATCCGAGGCGTCGGTTTGTTGGGTTACACGAGGTGTCGGTGCGCCGTACGTTCTAGGCGTCAGTTTGCCGGATCACAAAACTTGCGACTAAAAGATTAATCGTTGACTACAGCGTTGAGCGCAGATTAATAATTGGCCGCTCTTAGCTCGAAGTATGCCCGTGCGTGGCTGCATGTTGGGCAAATTTCAGGCGCTTTCTTTCCGATATAGATGTGTCCGCAATTGCGACAGAACCATACGGTCTCGTCGTCATCGCGCTCGAAAACGATGCCTTCTTCAATGTTTTTGAGGAGGCGGAGATAGCGCTCTTCGTGGTGCTTTTCGACATCGGCGACGAGGCGGAAGAGCTTCGCGATTTCGTCGAATCCTTCTTCTTCGGCATCTTTCGCGAAGTTCGGGTACATTTCTGTCCACTCGTAATTCTCGCCTGCGGCGGCATCTTTCAGGTTGACGGTCGTCTCTTTTGGAATGGCACCGCCCTTAAGTTGCTTAAACCACATTTTCGCGTGCTCTTTCTCGTTCAGTGCCGTTTCCGTAAAGAATGCCGCGATTTGCTCATAACCCTGTTTGCGCGCTTGTGACGCATAGTAATCATACTTGTTGCGCGCCTGTGATTCGCCTGAAAAAGCTTCCCACAGGTTTGCTTCTGTTTTCGTTCCTTTAAGATCTTTCATTGTTTATTACTCCTTTTTTTCAACATTTTCATTATTGATATCTAATGAAAGAATATCCTAAATACAATTTAGCTGCAATAAGATTAGATTATGATTGCGACGGATCGAGGATAGCATCATTACGACGGACCGACGATAAGGCGAATGACAAAAAGGACGGCGTAACAGGCGGGAAGTAACGAGTATGTAGCCTTTCGGCGCGTCGGTGAGGGAGGTTCTTTGAATTCGGGAAAAAGGAGAGCGAGAGGTAAAGCGATGAGGCAACCCGGCATAGTAGGCGTCATGAATCGCGTCGGAGCGCCGGGAAAGCGCGAAAGGAGCAGAAAAACCAGGGTCAAAGCCGAAAGGCTCAAAAGAGCGCGCCGGAATCCCAACGTGTCCTCAAAGAGAGTCTGTTCCATTCGACGGCGAAATGCGATAAGGTGAACGGAAGACTGTGTCTTCTCACGAGGATCGGGCGTGTCGCGGAAGGCGACAAAAGCGAGCACGATGAAGGCTTGTCCATAAAGTCCGTGTGAAAAGCGAA
Organism: Clostridiaceae bacterium; assembly: GCA_012799825.1. Classification (GTDB taxonomy): domain Bacteria; phylum Bacillota; class Clostridia; order Saccharofermentanales; family DTU023; genus UBA4923. The sequence goes on from JAAZKK010000022.1 coordinate 1,953, forward strand.
AAAACAAAGTGGAAAAAAGTGCCGCGCCGATGGTCAAGATGCCCGCGACGATACCCATCATAGGGCGCATACGATAGCGCAGCGGCTGGACAGGGATGCCGAATAAGGGCGATTTCTGTTCGGAAGGATCGTCATCTTTTTTAGAAGAATCAAAGCCCTCGCTGTCCTTTGCCGTCATTGCTTGCATGACGAGATCTTGGCTGCAGCCTGTGATCATAGAGAGACCTGAGATCAACGCGATGGAAGTCGCATAGGAAAAAAGAGCGTTGCGTTCGGGAAAATATACTTGGGCGAATCGATCCGCAAGCAAGGCGAAAAGTCCCGTCGCGAAGGCCGCTGCGATCAGCCGCCTAAAATAAAGAAAGTGATTTGTCGTTCGACGGGCGCCGCGCGCCAGTAGAAGCGCGAAGATTCCAAATGCCGCGTGCCCTGCAAGAGCAGGTATCTCGCCGGGCAGCGTCCTGAAAAGAGCAGGAAAAAACAGATTGCAGACATACAATAGTGTGAGGATATAACCTGTGATTTGAATCACGAAGGAGCCTCCTTACGCTTTTTCGATGCGAATGAATCGAATTATTTCCGCGCCTCATATGCCGACTAAAGTTGTTCTGCTATGAAAAAATCGAACCGCAAAGCATTGATTTTTCCTTGCTCACAACATTGAACTATTGTATCATGACGGCGAACGTCAATATTTTTTGCCCGGATTTACAATTGCAATATCAGGGTCGGGAGAGACCATGGGATTAGGATTAAATATCGGAATTGATCTTGGAACTTCAAGTGTTCTAATTTATGTACACGGGAAAGGTGTCGTGTTGCGCGAACCCTCCGTTGTTGCTTTTAATACGCGAACGAACCGCGTTCTGGCGGTCGGGGAGCGGGCAAGCCTCATGCTCGGGCGAACGCCGGACATTGTAAAGGCGGTCCATCCGTTGCGCGAAGGTGTCATCTCTGATTTTCAGATTACGGAAATCATGTTAAAAGAATTCATCAGCCGTGTGAACACCGGTTTTTTAGCCCGCTATTTCAAGCCGACAATCGTCGTTTCGGTACCCGGCGTGATCACGCCCGTCGAACAAAAGGCGGTTGAAGATGCTTGTCGTCACGCGGGCGCGCGCGAAGTGTACTTGATTCGAGAACCGATTGCCGCCGCTATAGGCGCCGGCATTGACATTACCCAAGCTTCCGGCAGCATGATCATCGATATCGGCGGAGGCACGACGGATATCGCGGTGATCTCGCTTTGTCGCCCCGTCGTGGACGCGTCGATCAAGGTGGCTGGAGACAAAATGGACGACGCCATTGTGCGCTACATTAGGCGTAAGCATAATGTGCTCATCGGCGAACAAACGGCAGAGGAATTGAAGATTAATATCGGCTGTGCCTATCCGCGCGAAGAAGAGCTGACGATGGAGGTGCGCGGTCGCAATCTTATTACTGGAATGCCGGCGATACTGACGGTTACATCGACAGAGATGCTTGAAGCTCTGGAAGAGCCGATCAGCGCGATTTTTGAATCGGTTCACTCCGTGCTGGAGCAGACTCCGCCGGAGCTGATGGCCGATCTCAGTCAGCGCGGCATCGTCATGACAGGTGGAGGTTCATTGCTTTACGGCCTCGACCGGATGCTTGCGACGCGTGTCGGCATCGAAGTGATCGTTGCCGAAGATCCGGTGTCGTGTGTCGCGATTGGAACAGGGATTGCGCTTGACATCATGGATCGATATGCTGATATCACGGGATTTTAATGCGTTGTAGGAGAATTTGCGTTCCTTCCGTCGAATTCGCAGCGACAACCCCTCTGCAATAGACGTTAGGACGGCGCGATGTTGCGTTTTGACTTATCAAATGGGCGCGAACGTTGACGCGGCGCGAAAGTTTGTTTATACTGGCACGGATCCCCCCAACACGGATGTTTAAGAGATATGTGGATTTATCCGTTGGCGGTTGATCAGGGGGTTATATTCAACGCTCAGTTTATTTTCATCAAGAAAAAACGGATATGATTTTTGAAAATCATATAGACGATTGATTCGTCAAATTAATTCAGTAGGGAGCTTTTATGGCACAACCTGATCTTCGCGGAAAAACCAAGAAGGATCTTGCCGCGATTGCGCACATTTCCGGTCTTCTTCAACCGGCCGATACTAGCAGAATGACAAAACAGCAGTTGCTTGATTTTTTGCTCAGCGTCGCGGCAGACGCCGCGGAGGAAAACGGGCAAACATCGTTCTTGGTTTCGCCTGTAGATACTTCTAAGGCGAGCCGTTCAAGTGACTCGGACGAGATATCTGCCACGATTTCGTCAGGCGAAAAAGACGCGTCGACAAAGACAGACGTTTCGTCAGGCGAAAAAGAACCATCAAAGAAGACCAAGACAAAAAAGGCCACGCTCAAATCCGACACAAAGGATGCTTCTTCCAAAGCGAAGGCGAAGAATGCAACTGCTGTGTCCGATGAAAAAGACGAACAGGCAGCGGAAAAGACCGCAAAAGCTGATTCGGGCGATGTTGAGAAGGCGACAACGCGCAAAGCATCGGCTAAACGTGAGCCGTCAAAAACTGCATCGACAGATGAAGATGCGACAGACAGCGCTTTAGATGAAGAAGATGCTCCTAGTGCGGAAGAGAAGGAATCGGACAAAAAATCAAAGCGCGTGCCTTCGAGCACACGGAAAATCACCGCGAGTTCCGCCCAAAAGAAGACCGTTCGCAAGATCAAAAAGATAAAAAGCGCGGCTACCAGAACAAAAGAGGATGGTTCCCAAGAAAACGAGGAAGATGCTGTCAAAGGCGCCGAGACTCGCGTGACCATAAGAGAGATCTTGCCGGTGCCGGACGACGGTATATCGCCGGAGGATGCCGACATCGTCGATGAAGGCGATGTGCCTGAAGACGAACGCGAGCGCGAGCAGGAAATCGTGACCGGAATTCTTGAGGTGATGCCGGAGGGCTACGGCTTTTTGCGTGTTGAAAATTATATTCAAAGCAGCCGCGACATCTACGTGCCGCCGCAGTTTATTCGTCGCTTTAATCTCAGAGTTGGCGATGAAGTGATAGGACCGGTGCGTCAGCAACGCGACAACGATCGTTACAAGGCTATTTACTATATACGTGAAGTTAACGGCATGACGCCGGATAAAATGATCCGTCGGCCGCATTTTGACCGTTTGACCCCCATCTATCCGAACGAACGCTACACGCTCGAAACGGGAAAAGAGGAACTCTCTACGCGCATCATTGACCTTGTTTGCCCGATCGGCAAAGGACAGCGCGGCATGATCGTATCGCCTCCTAAGGCGGGAAAAACGATCCTTTTGCAGAAGATCGCCAATGCGATATCCGTCAACAATCCTGAAGCGAAGCTGATGGTTCTCTTGATCGATGAGCGACCGGAAGAAGTGACCGATATGCAGCGGTCGATCGATGGCGAAGTCGTCTATTCTACATTTGATAAAACACCGGATAATCACGTCAGGATTACAGAGCTTGTCCTAGAGCGCGCGGAGCGCTTGGTAGAGCTGGGTCGCGATGTCGTCATTCTGCTCGACAGTATTACCCGCATGAGCCGTGCGTATAACCTGACCATCAATCCGACAGGCCGCACGCTTTCCGGAGGATTGGACCCCGGCGCACTCTACGGACCTAAGCGCTTCTTTGGCGCAGCGCGAAACATCGAGAATGGAGGCAGCTTGACCATCATCGCAACCGCACTCGTGGAAACCGGTTCGCGCATGGATGAAGTGATCTTTGAAGAGTTCAAGGGAACGGGCAACATGGAAGTCATCCTTGACAGGAAACTTGCTGACAAACGCATTTTCCCGGCGATCGACATCACGCACTCCGGAACACGCCGCGAGGAGCTGCTGCTTTCCGAGCGCGAGCTGAATGCCGTTTGGGTAATTCGCAAAGCTTTCTCGCAGCTTGAGACGGCGACCGTGACGGAAACGATGCTCAATATGTTGTTAAAAACAAGAGATAATGATCAATTCATCTCATCCATTAAGGTGTCAATTTCAGATAAATCCTTGTACGACGCGATGCGGGGCAGCGCTCTGAAAAAGCAGGGAGCGCAGCAGAACAATAGCAACGGGTACTAAATCTATGTCCATGCTAATTATTAAACAGTCAGCTTTTCTTGTCGTGTGCTCACAGACTATTAACTTGAACGGTTGGCTGACCTCTATTATTCTTGGCGCCATCGCGCTTTTGACCTTTTTATTTCGCAAAGGTATCGCCGACCTGATACTATGCCTCGTTTGCGTAGCCGTTCGCCGACGCGATCCGGAATACTACAAAAAGGTTAAAGAGACGCTACGTACACCCTTAAGTTATCTTGTGCCGTCCGGCCTTCTTATGGCAGCATGCCATTTGATGCCGTCCTTTTCGGATAAGTGGCAGGCGTTTATCATGCGGGTCATCCAATCGCTTTTTGTGGCGGTCGTCTTCTGGTTCGTGTATCAGTTGATTTTCCTATGGGTCGTGCGTTACAAAGCGAAAAAAGGCGCCCCGCTCGGTGTAAGCGCCATGACATTTCTCACATCGATGCTTCGGGCATCGATCGTGATGGTGGGCTTCTTTGTGATCCTCTCGTTTTGGGTGTCCAATCTGACCGGTATCATCGCCGGTCTCGGTATCGGCGGTCTCGCTTTGTCGCTGGCGGCTCAAGATACGATCGGCAATTTCTTAGGGAGTGTTTCCATTCTGATTGACGGTACATTTAGTGTAGGAGATTTCATCGAAACAGTTGATTTTTCTGGAACCGTTGAAGAAATTGGTGTCCGCACGAGCAAAGTGCGCGATTTCAATGGCGCCCGCGTCTCGGTTCCAAATAAAATACTCGCACAGTCCATCGTCACCAATGCGACCGAGCGCAAGACGCGTCGGATTGAAGTGCGTGTAACCGTTCCTCCATTCGTCCCGATCGACATGTTAGTGACGTTTCAAAATCGACTGCGTGAGATGCTTGCATCCGAATCCGACATTCAATCGCCGGTCGTTCTCATGGAAAATATGAGTGCCGATGGTCGAGTGATTTACTTGACATGTTTTGCGAGTCCGGACTTTGAGAAAATGCGCCAAAAGCGTAGCGACATATGCCACAATCTGTCGTCGATCGCAGAAGAGCTATCGATACCTCTTTTCTCACCCAAAATGATGATGACGGCCGATACGAAATGGATACCTTCCGATCACCTGACGGATGACGCGGCAAAAGCATTAAAAGAGGTATCCGCAGTGTCTGAAAGCGCACAAGATTATCCGGCAGAAGAGTCATAGCCTTTGTCTTGATGCCCGAATTTTTCTGCATTATCCGATCGTGCAAAAATTACACCGCAGCACAAGCGCCGGAGCCTGTTGTGATGAGCGAATATTGCCGTGTAAGCGTTAGATCTGATACAATCGCAATGTATTACGATCCTTCTCTTATCGCAAGATGTGGGTGAGCGGGAGACCTTAGGAAAAAGAAATGGATTACAACGCATCAAACAACTACCGGTATAGGCAGACCCCTTCGCATCGTGTCGATGATCGAAGTACAGTACAAGGTCGGACACCTGCCAGAGTATCTCGTTCTTCCTACACGTTATCCAGAGACGAAGGTCGCCGTATCGCGCGATTTTCCGCAAGTCAATCTTCAAGGTCGCGTTCATCCGATCGTCCTGCGCCGCCGAAACCTCCAAAGCGTTCCACCGGATCGGGTGGTCGTCCACCGCGCAAACCTTCGTTTTTAGGCGGCGGAAATTCCGATCGCAATAGGAAAATTCTCTACGGAGCAATTCTTGCGATTTCGGTCGTTGTGATCACCGTTTTTGCCATGCTGGTGCGTTCGAAGCTACATGCCGTTTCGACGCTACCAACAGAATTCAATCGTCCTTTTTTCGATACCAATCCACTCTATAGTATGGCCTCCAAAAAAACGTTACCTACAGTGCCGGTATCGACAGAACCTACGACACCAGCGACGACGCCGTCTGAGTACGTCTATCCGACATATCCGTCAAGCTCTGAATATACGACGACAACGACCACGACAACTACAACTCCAACCCCGAAGGCGACAACAGCGCCAACGACAGCACCGACAACAGCACCAACGACAGCGCCGACTCCGACTCCAACGACAATACCGGTGTCAACGCCAACCCCAACCCCAACCCCAACCCCAACGCCAACGCCGACGCCTACGCCGACTACAACGACAATGTCTGAGGAAGATCCAGTTTCTCAGCAAGATCCGGGGGGTGAACCGGATCCGGAGCCTTGATTTTTTATCAACAATATCAAACAATTAAAACAACTGCCCATGATGTAAAACAGGCAGGTTACCTTACGAAGGAGGATCGCAAACTACGCATCGAAGTGGTCTACGGTTTGGAGGGAGCGATCCCGGACAGTGTGGCCGATCGGATCATCCGCCATGTCATCGCGCCGCATTTTAAATCAGATGATTATGATCAGGGCGTGTTGGACGGGTTTTCCGCAATCACGACACTGATCGCGGAAGAATACGGTCTTGCTATTGACGCTGAGGGGTATACTGAGCAGAAGATCCCTTCAGGTGAATCTTCTGACGGTGACCTGACGACGATCATCATAATCGTCGTAATAATGATTATCCTCGGTTTTCTCACGCGTAACAAAGGCGGAGGCTCAGGTCATATTGGCAGGTACGGCGGCGGAGGCGGATGGGGCGGCGGGTCTTCCGGCGGCCGTGGCGGAGGCGGCGGTTTCGGCGGAGGATCATCAGGAGGCGGCGGGGCGTCCGGCGGCTGGTAAAAAAGGCTTCAATCGGATTGGTTATTCATTAGGTATCTGCGGAGTATTTGCAGACTTGAAGAAAAAGATGCATTTTGACCCCGTCACTCATGCTCTACCGGCTGAGCATCGGGTGACCGGTAGAAGAGGCAGACAATGGCAGAGTTTTCTGAACTGATTGTATTGACCGTAAGTGATCTGGAGGACAATCTCGGAGCAGAGCAATTCCGTCGCTTTGTGGCACGATCCGAGCAGAGATTTGTCGATCAAGTTACCCACGTGGCGGACTTTATTCTGAGTCACCCCTCTATCCGTGCTATTTTCGTCTCCGGTCCGACGTCGTCAGGGAAAACGACGTCATCCAAATTGATGACCAAGCGCCTGACAGAGGCCGGGCTTCGGACGTGGCATCTTGAGATGGACGATTATTACCGCACGGTAGACCTTCGTTACGACGAGTATGGCCGTCCCGATTATGAGAGCATCGAAACACTCGATCTTCAGCAGTTCAGCGAGGATTTGCAACGCATTTTAAATTACGAAAACGTGCCGATTCCGACGTTTGACTTTAAGACGCGAACGCGCCATTATGACCCGGGTAAAACGATTTGTCTCGGTAAAAATGATGTTGTTCTCGTGGAGGGACTTCACGGCATTTCAGAGCAGGTGACGTCTAAACTGCCTCGCGAACAGCAGTTGAGCTATTTTATTATGCCGCACGCACGCGTCCTCTCTGACGCCCGCATGCTGTCCGGCAGCGATATTCGCGTGCTTCGCCGCATCAGTCGCGATGTGCGGCACCGAGGCGCTACCGCACTGGACACTATCGATTACTGGCCGATGATCGAGCGCGCCGAAAGTTCTTTTATTCCCGTCTATCTCAAAGCCGCAGATTTTTATATCAATTCGATTCTTCCATATGAATTTATGGTCGTCGCTCCCATGGCCTATCGCGAAATCGAAAAATCGCTTGACCTCTTTTTTAATCGAAAACTTCCGCCGTCTTCGTATTCGTCCAACCCGGCAGGTCATTCCGATCTCAAACGCGCTATTAAGGAAGCCGCGCGCCTATCATGGGTATGCGAACAGATTCCCGCCGTCACGCCATCATTTGTACCGGAAAATTCCATCCTTCAAGAATTCATAAGATAAATCAGATAATTAATAGACCAAAAAAATGCGCTCTCCAATAGATCACACGATTATTAAATGCTCTCATCAGATTAATAATAGACACAAAGAAAACGCATCTGCCGACAGGCCGACGCATTTTTTAACGTTTTCTAATTCTGATGCTTGTCAGGCTTCTTCTAATTTTTTGGCGCCAATATGCCGAATGAGCAATGTTGCGAAAAATCCCACAAGTAGCATGATACCCATGATCATCAAGCCACGATAGTAAGGTGTCATCGAGCGGCCTCCGACGAGCAGGCTTTGGACGTTCTTCTGGTTTTGCACATCCCAGTAGGGCGGGAACAACATCGAAAACCGATGGAAGGGTTTCCATAGGAATTCATCTGAAATAAAGATGCCTGACGAGAAAGCAAGGAGCAAACTCACCGTTGTCGACAAGAAAGACATCGCGCTTTCCGACGGGAATATGTGTGCCAAGAATAGCGACATTGAACCTGTTGCCAACATATGTATGAAAGAAGAAAGAAGCATGTAAGGCACTGCCGGCTCGTAGATCAGGGAGAATGAGCTCATCGCAAAAGAAATGATGACCATTAATACCCAGATTAGAGTGTGGCAAACGTAGGCGGCTAGGAGAAGTTGAGCCGCCCTTTTCCCAGGGGAATAACCGCTTGCCACATCTCGACGTTTCATGATCGACTGTTCCATAACGATGATAGGAGGACCAAAGATTAGGAAAGGGATAGCGACCATAATGTAATCGAGGAAGATAAGGAAGAAACGAAAACCGGTCAATATATCTGCTTGATCTCCGCCAAGAAGACGGCTTTTAACACGTATATCCAAAACGTTGCGCTGCATTTTGAGCGCGCGGTCAAGGTCGCCTTCGGTAGGCTCCTTGCCGTAAAGTGCTTTTGTAAAGTCCCAGTTTGCCATGAAGTTCTCAATCATGGTATCGACGTACTCAGTCTTTGAAGCATTGTCGGACACATAAGTGGTCAAACGCAGTGTCGAGTCCGAGTCATCCTGTGTCGGATTTTCTTGGAATCCTTCAGGAATGATGAGCACGTAATCGATGACACCGCCGTACAGTTCATCCATGAGACTGTCTTTGTCTGTTTTATCGAAGTTGACGATGTCGGATCGGTCGGCAATGTAGCCGGAGAGCGCCTTGCTGACACGACTTTCGTCGTGGTCCAAGATTGTGACGGAGACTTTCTGGATCGGCACATCAACCTCGCCCATACTTTCCTTGAAGTTCGCGGCTCCCATGGAAAAGATGAACAGAAAAATGCCGATGTACATCGCGATGGCAGAAATGGAACGGCGAAGGATTTTAAAGAAAAGTCTAAAGACTGTCATAGCTGTTCCTCCTCATTCCGATGAGTGTAATCGCGATCATGACCACAGAGTAAATCAATATAGCGTAAAGACAGGGCCAAAACCGCTCGAGGCCGCCGCTTCCGTTGAGAAAAGCGAGGGCGTTGGAAGCGTTGCCGATGGGATTGATTTTATGAACCCAGGGCGCGGCCGCTTGAATTTTGTTTCGAATGGTGTGAAACATCATGCCGGATGTAAATCCAAGTACCAAGGGGAGAGCGATCGATACGGCCATCGAAAACCCCGGTTTTGTACCAAAAATGCTGCCGATCGCCGTTCCTGTCAGAATTGACGACAGTGACGTCGCTAACATGATCAGTAACGTCAAGCCGAGGTGAAAATCAAGTCCAACGGTTAAAAAACGCAAGAAGAAGAAAAAGAGCACCATAGTCACCATAGTGACGAAAAATACCGGCATAAAACTTGCGAAAAAGCGACGACGCTTAGAACGCGGCGATATTGTCGTTCGAAGTCCGTATGATGAATGGTTGGCCTCTACCTTTTGCACGGCGGTTATGCCGGCGTTCACGGGGAAGAATGCGATGTACGCGATCATAGCGTAATAGTAAATGTTGCTTGAACTGAGGCTTTGTTCTCTAGTGGACACGTCGATCTTTTTTGTCTTATCAAACTCGAGAAGCTTCACAATGTCGGGGATATCGGAAGGCGCAATTCGACCTTCTTGTACCGCAAGTGCGATGTTATCGACGTTGGCGCGACTTTGTTCATAGGCGTTGAGCACGGCGTTTAGAATCATGGAATTGTCGTAGCCGGCGATTTTATCTACGGCCTCAAAGGAGGTGATGTCGCTTCCCGTATAGACCGTGGCATATGTTGTACCCTTTTTGAGCCATTCCAGCGCCGTATCGGCGTTCGTTTTTTTGTATAGGATGAGCGGTTTAGCATCGTCCGCGTCCGGTGCGACGAAGCCTTTATCTGTAACGACAGCTTCTTCGGCAGACACATGGCCGAGAAAGTCATCGAACGTGAAAAAGTCAGAAGTCTGCGAAGCATTATCCGACGTCTCCTGCTGTTCAACGATGGCGATATTGACGACCGGAAGTTCTAATTTCTTATCGCTGAGCGAATGTAATGCCATCGTGTAAATCAATATGAAGGCGAAAGGGAAAATCAGGTTCCAAATAAAGTTTTCTTTATTTCGGAAATAGATGCGAAAGTGGTAACGAATGGCGCTAAGCATGATCACGCAGCTCCTTGCCGGTAATCTCAAGGAAAACGTCGTTCAACGTCGGTTTCTTTGAGCTCACGCTAAGCGGCTCGACACCATGTTTTGCAAGTATCTGAAGAATAGTCAGAAGGTAGGATTCGCCTTGCGCGACGCGCAACGTTAGCTCACGGTTGTCTTTGTAGTCGACGTGAAGAATGCGCGGATCTTTTTCGAAATGCTCCAACACTTCGTTAGGCAGTTGGTAACATTCCAATTGATGCGTCTCGCCGATAGAGGAATTCTCGATGATGTCTTCACTCGTGCCCTCACGCAGTACTTTGCCGTGATCGAGAATGGCCAAGCGATTGCAGATCATTTCCACTTCTTCCATGTAGTGCGTCGTGTAGATGATGGTCGAGCCTTGGTCGCGCAATTCACGGATTCCTTCGAGGATCCTGTTCCTTGACTGCGGATCGACAGCGACCGTAGGTTCATCGAGAAAAATGAGGCGCGGTTTATGAGCGATGCCGCAAGCGAGATTCAGGCGGCGCTGAAGACCGCCGGACAGTTTTTTCGGTCGCATTTTCCGGAAGTCGTTAAGTTGAACGAAATCAATGGCCTCTTCAACCAGCTTTTTGCGTTTGGCGCGATCGTTGACGTAGAGACTACAGAAATAATCGATATTCTCGTACACATTCAGTTCGTTGTAGCAAGCGATCTGCTGCGGCACGAGTCCGATGTTTTGCTTAATCTCGTACGCGGATGGACTCATCTTCTTTCCGAAAATAAAGATTTCGCCTTTCTCGTAATTGAGAAGGGATAGACAGCAATTGATCAGCGTCGTTTTGCCGCTGCCATTCGGCCCGAGCAAACCGAAGATATCGCCTTTGTTGATAGTGAGACTGAGATGGTCGACGGCGACCAGTTTTTTATAACGCTTGACAAGATCAATCACTCGAACTTCTTCTTGAGTTGATTTAGACACGTCTGCTCCTTATGAGCATACATAAGGCTGTATGCATTCGTTTATTTGATTTTGCCGTCCCGTCGTTCCGACCGGGTTCCTAGATCACGCGTCGTTCAATTGGATATCGATCGCACGTTTCGGATGTGTCGGAATGACTGAGCTTAGCACCGGCAAAGAATCTTTCTGATTGAGGCATTCCTCCCCATTTTTCAATTTTACCGGGTATATGACGTTCGGGGTGTAACGCACAATCCGTATCCATTATCAGGCAAAGCCTGTATAGTTTGTGTAAAGTGAAGTAAAATTTACAAGGACGCGATTACGCAATTTCAGGATTTAAGCACGTAACGGATGACACTAAACAGAAACACGGTGCCCGTTATTATAAATACGTTGATGGCTTCGCGAAAGCTCATCTGATAAAGTAGGTGTGTCTTGTGGACGCGCGTCAACACGATAAGATTGATACGATATAAAAGGGAGAATAAATATGCCAATCGAATTGACAAAAGAGTCCTTTAAGGAAAAAGTACTGGACAGCGACAAACCGGCGTTAGTAGATTTCTGGGCGGTGTGGTGCGGTCCTTGTAAAATGATGGCTCCCGTCTTGGACGAGCTTGCAGGAGCATATGCAGGCAAAGCGGTCATCGCTAAAGTGAATGTGGACGAGGAGCGCGAACTGGCGCAAGAATACCGCGTCTTCAGTATCCCGACGCTTTTTATCTTTAAAAACGGCAAGGTTGTTGACCAGCTCGTCGGCGCACGTCCTTACGATGAAGTAGCCAGAAAACTCGAGAAATACATTGACTGATAAAAGAATGATGTGAGCAGTTACGCGCTCCGGTGTTCTGGCCGCATCAGTTGATCATTGGATGATGTGAGAGAATCTGTGATTTATTGATTCTTTTACACTCAAGAGAGTTAGTATAAAGCCCATGGAGGTCGTAACGGCATCGATGGGCTTTTAAATACCTAAAAACTAGGAGGCGAGTAAAAATGGCAAGACTTATTGACGGAAAAGAACAGAAAAAATTGGATCAAGCTTTTTGTGAGAAAACGGGGCTTCCGATGCTGACTCTGATGGAACAGGCGGCCGCTAAGATGACGGAAGAAATCGAGTCGGCGTTGTTCTGCGATTCGGATGTCAATGTTCTCGTTGTCACCGGCAGCGGTAACAACGGCGGTGACGGGTGGGCGTCGGCGCGCCAGCTAATGGCAAAAGGCTACCGTGTTATCGTATACGATGCGGCACCTAATTCAGCGCTTACGATAGACGCTGCCGCTCAACGCGATGCGTTTCATCGACTGGGGGGCTGTGTGATTACTGACGCCGCCGACATAGAGGGAAAGGGAGTTTGTGCAGTACTCGATGCGCTGTTCGGCACAGGATTTTCCGCATCAAGGCCGCTTGATGCAACAACGAAAGCTGCGTTCACATTGATGAAGGATTTGGCACAGGCAGGCGCCAAAGTTATTGCCTGTGATGTGCCAAGCGGATTGGATGCAAAGACGGGTGCTGTCATTCCGGAAACGGTGAAGGCCGATATGACGGTCACTTTCGGTCGGAATAAGGTAGGTCTGGTGACACATCCCGGTTGTCTTTATAGTGACAGAGTTGTTTGTGCGCCAATAAGCATGACCGACGCTTTCGTCGATGAAGTTCTGGGAGAAGAGCGCATTAGTTCGCTCAATGACGATATCATGTACCCGCTTCTGCCACAACGTCCTAAGGATGCGCACAAGGGTCAGTTTGGTAAGGCATTGCTGCTCGGCGGAGCGGAAGGCATGATCGGAGCGCTCATTCTCGCGGCGCGTGCGTGTTCGAAAACAGGAGCGGGCTATACGATGTTGCGCGCGCCGGAATCCTCATTGCCCGTTCTCGCGAGTGCGGTGCCATCGGCTCTTATCTCCGCTGTGCCCACCGGCAAGGACACCAAACGCGATCTTCCCGAACCGACCGTGATTGCCATCGGTCCCGGCGCGGGCGACGCGCCTTGGGTCACAAAGGCGTTGTCGCACCTTCTTTTGAAAGACGTTCCGATCGTGATTGACGCTGACGGCTTGAACGCCCTTGCGCGTATGCCGAATGCGTCGAATCTTTTTGAAAAGCGTGCCGCCTCAGGGGCGCCGCCTGCCGTCTTAACGCCTCATCCCGGCGAATTCAGAAGGCTTGCGCCTGATCTTGCAGAGACGCTTGAACTCAATCGTATTGAAGCCGCCCGCGCGCTTGCCCTTCGATGGAAGGTCATTGTTGTCCTAAAAGGCATGGCGACGGTGATCGCTATGCCCGACGGACGCGCATGGATCAACACTACCGGTGACAGCAGCTTGGCAAAAGCCGGTTCCGGTGATGTGCTGACCGGTATGATCGCCGGTATGATCGCCCAGAGTCCCTGTAAGGATGGCGATCGTTTGGCAATGAATGAGGTAATACAGCAAACAATGGAGGGCGCTGTTGCACGCGCCGTTTACGCTCACGGTCTGGCTGCAAAATTCTCGACCCAGGAGATCAATGAGAGATTCGGGACCACGCCGGAAGATATCGTCGATGCAATACGTGTTGTATTGTCAGCAACGTACGAAGACTGTTCGGTTTATCGGTGCAGGAGCGGGCTCAGTTTCTTATAAATTAGGCTGATGATGATCGAGATAACCAGTCCCTTCAAGATATTAAACGGCACGAAAACGTAAAAAATTAACGTTGTCATGTTGCTGACAAAGGGGTTGCCTGCTGCGTGGGCAGCCCCTTTGATCGCTTCCATAGAGAAACCCATCGCGTTGATATAAAACGGGATGGAGATAAAATAGTTGACGAGACAACCCGATATGGTCAGTGCCGCTGTTCCGGCAGCAAGCGAGATCATCGCTCCCTTTTTCGTTTTATTGTATCGATAGATCAGTCCTGCTACACCAACAAACGCGCTACATATAATGAAGTTGGCAAGTTCGCCAACCATCGCCGTATGCGATGCAGGAAGGTGAGCCAGATTTTTAATAAATTCGACGACAATACCGGTGAGCGGCCCCATGGAAAACGTTGCCAACAAAGCGGGCACTTCTGCAAAATCAAATTTCAAGAATCCGGGGAAAAAAGGCAACGAGAATTCAAGATACATCAGTGCGATCGCTGCGGCGGAGAGAATGCCGGTTTTGGCGATCCAGCGTGCGCGTGCACTGCTTTTTCGCACATTGTTTTCACGTTGTGTTGACGGTGTAGAATGTTCCGATGTCATTTTTTCTTTCATAGTTACCCAAGTCCTTATCTCATCATCATGTCAGCACATCATAATGATACGTGTCCCGGTGTATGCGTATCGGAGCTTTCTGTTTTTCCGGAATAAAAAGCCCCGAACAGCGCGGGGCATCAAAATAATAAGAAGAAACCATTTCCTCCCATTCAGACTATACTGCCGGCTAGGGATTCTCACCCTATCATGCTTTTTGCTCGCGGGCTCGTCTTCCTATGAAGCATCACCGCCGGTGGGGAATCTCACCCCGCCCCGGAAACATCTCTATTATACTCATTAATGATGAAAAGTGAAAGTCTCTGCCCGTCGGACTAAAACGAATGGCCTGCGAATGGTCTGTGCGTATCGTCGTCCGCTCTTTATTAATATTTGATATGACGGATTAAACGAGACGATCTGTGCGGTTCTCGATTCGGTTCGATTCAATACGGTATTTAGAAGAGAAGAAAAAATGAGTCGGTGACCCTTTATAAGGTTCCGTCGCTGCGTCTGTGATAAAATGGCTTGATGTGAATATAATGGCCAGAAACAAGGGGGTTAGTATGAACCTTAGAGCACCGAAGGGAACACGAGACGTTCTGCCCGATGAGGCGACAATGCGACGCAAACTGGAAAGCATTTTCGCGGATATATGTGCACGGTACGGTTTCGGCGAAATCAGAACACCGACTTTTGAACACACAGAACTTTTCGAGCGCGGTGTTGGCGGATCGAGCGATATCGTTCGAAAAGAAATGTATACCTTCCTTGACAAGGGAGGCCGTAGCATCACCCTTAGACCGGAGGGAACGGCAGCTGTGGCGCGCACGTTTGTAGAGCAGGGAATGTCATCGTGGGCCTCGCCCGTAAAACTCTGGTACAACCTGAACATGTTCCGCTACGAAAGAATGCAAAAAGGCCGTTTTCGCGAACACACCCAGTTCGGATGTGAAATATTCGGAAGCGAAAGCCCTCAGGCTGATGCCGAATTAATCGGGTTGCTCGATACCTTCTTCAAGGAACTTGGCATTAAGGAAACACAGCTGCAGATCAACAGCATTGGCTGTCCTGTTTGTCGTGTAGATTACGAAAAAGCGCTTCGCGATTATTTCAGACCGCATCTTGACGAAATGTGCGTCGATTGCGTCGAACGTTTTGAAAAGAATCCGCTCCGTATGCTCGATTGCAAAGTGACAAAGTGTCAAGAAATCGCCGTCGATGCGCCGGCACCTTTGGATGCGCTTTGCGAAGATTGCAAGAAGCACTTTAACGCGGTGACAACTTACCTTGAGGCGCTCGAGATTCCATATTGCTTGAACTTGCGTTTGGTTCGCGGGCTTGACTATTACACGCGAACGGTCTTTGAATTTGTGTCGCACAACGTCGGCACACAAGGATCGATTTGCGGCGGCGGCCGCTATGATGGTCTAATTGCCGAACTCGGCGGAGGCGACGTTCCCGGCGTTGGGTTTGCATTAGGTGTCGAGCGGCTGCTTTTAGAGCTTCAAGCACAGGGTCTCCTCCCTGAGACGGATGTGCCGCCCCTTTTATACATCGCTTCTTTTGATTCGACAGCGGCGGAAGCACTCAAGTTAGCGCAGTCCTTAATACGACAAGGTTTCTCCATTGCGACCGATGTCGTCGGCCGAAGCTTGCGCGCACAGATGAAAGCCGCTGACCGACTGGGTGTTACCTACATTGTCGTTCTCGGCGACCTTGAGCTTGAGAAAGGGATCGTTGATGTGCGCCGTCTTTCCGACGGCGAAGAAAAGTCGTGCGCTTTGACGGAGCTCGGCGCATTTCTTAAAGCGGCTGAGAGCGCCGATTAATGCGTTGTATTATGCAAGAGTCGCAGGGCACTAGCAGACTTGTCGCGCATTATTGAAATGGTAGAGAGCGCTGACGAATGAAGCATGTCTTTTACAACGGCAGCGAATGTCGATGCGTAAAGCGCGATTCTTGAAACAGCAGGAAGAACAATATGAACAGGATATGGCCGTCAAATATGCTTTTAGTAAGAAAGGAAATATAAATAATGAGTGAATCGATGGGAACGTGGAGGCGCAGCTGCCTGTGCGGTGACGTAACCGAAGCGATGATCGGGAAGGAGCTGACCCTGATGGGATGGTGCCACCGGCAGCGTGACTTAGGCGGTCTTATTTTTATCTTGCTCCGCGATATTACAGGAGAGGTGCAGATTGTCTTAGATGATTCTACTCCGGAAGATGTCCGTGCGAAAGCGGTGGATGTCCGAAGCGAATATGTCATCGCTTGTCGCGGCGTGCTCCGCGAACGCTCAGCCGTCAATCCGGAGATGAAAACAGGTACCGTTGAGCTTCTTGCAAAAGAACTCCGCATCCTTTCCGAGTCGAAAACGCCGCCGTTCTACATCGAAGATGATGTCGACGTTAACGAGCCGCTCCGTTTACAATACCGTTTTCTCGACCTTAGAAGACCTGCAATGCAGCGTAAACTCGTCGCGCGCCATCAGATCACGCGGATCGTGCGCGAGTTCTTTGACCGCGAAGGATTTCTTGACATTGAGACCCCGACATTGATCAAAAGCACGCCGGAAGGCGCACGCGACTACCTTGTGCCGTCACGCGTTTTCCCCGGAAAATTTTTCGCGCTCCCTCAGTCGCCGCAGCTTTTCAAGCAAATTCTGATGCTGTCCGGATACAACAAATACATGCAAATCGCGCGTTGTTACCGCGATGAAGACCTGCGTGCCGACCGTCAGCCTGAATTTACGCAGATTGACATTGAAATGGCATTCGTCGGTGAAGATGACGTTATGGAGGTCAATGAGCGGTTTATTGTCGAACTCATGCAAAGATTCAAGGGTATAGAGGTCAAACGGCCGTTCAGACGCATTCCGTGGAGAGAAGCGATGGCGCGTTTCGGCTCGGATAAGCCGGATCTGCGGTTTGGAATGGAACTTTTCGACGTGTCCGACATGGTGGTTGATAGTGAGTTCCGCGCTTTCCGTACGGCCGTTGAAGAAGGCGGCGCGTTGGTGGTAATCGCCGTTCCGGGAGGCCGCGATCTTTCGCGAAGAGAACTCGATAGCCTGTCAGACTATGTTAAGAGCGCTACGAAAGCGAAAGGATTAGCTTGGGTCGGTCTTGACGAAAAGGGTGAGAGCAACGGCTCGATCGCACGGTTCTTTGATGCGGATTTCGTAAAAGAAGTGTTGCGGAGAACCAATGAAGATGAGACGGCAAAATTGCTTCTCATCGCGGACGCGGATGCGCAGGTCGCCGAGGAGGCGGCAGGTGCGCTTCGCTTGGAAGTGGCGCGCCGGCGCGACATGATTCCCGAGGGCATGTTTGAGTTTTGTTGGGTCACGGAGTTTCCGCTTTTTGAATGGTCGGAAGAAAATCAGCGTCTCGTCGCAAAGCATCATCCGTTTACGGCTCCTGTCGAAGAAGATATCCCCTTGCTCGATAAGGATCCTTTGAGAGTCCGAGCTCACGCATACGACATTGTCCTGAACGGTACGGAACTTGGAGGAGGAAGCATCCGCATTCACCAGCAAGATCTCCAGAAGCGCATGTTCACCTGCCTTGGTTTTTCTGAAGAAAAAGCGCAACGCCAATTCGGCTTCCTCTTGAAGGCATTCGAATACGGCGTACCTCCACACGGCGGCATCGCGTACGGCCTCGACCGCCTCGTCATGAAATTGCTCGATGAAGACAGCATTCGAGAAGTGATCGCTTTCCCGAAAGTCCAGACGTCGTCTTGCCTGATGACCGGCGCACCGGATTATGTGGATGAGGCACAACTCGAGGAATTGAAGCTGAAGATAGACTTACCCAAAAAGCCGGAACCGACAACATGAGATCAACACGACGGTCAAAAGATAAACTTTGAGCAGGTAACGCAAGTCGGTAGAAAACGTATATATGATGGAATCGAAACACATTGACGAATCAAATGAAAAAAAGCAGGATGACGAGACTCAGCAGGAATTGCCGCTTGACCAGTATTTTGCTTCGATAGGCATCCATGACGATTCGCCGGAGCAGCAAAAAGAGAATGAGCTCCCGTCTGGAAAAGAGAGCAAAGAGCCCTCAGCTTTACGGCGCGTTTTCAATTTTGTTTTAACGGTCGTCATCTGTTTTGTGATCGCTTTTTTGATCACGCGTTTTGTCATTAGACGTAACACCGTGAAAGGTACATCTATGGTGCCCACACTGTACCATCTCGATGAAATATTCGTTGAAAAAATATCACGTCTTTTCGCCGGAGGTCTTAAGCGCTACGACATTGTGACGGCAGATACCAATCGCAAAGCCAGTGACGGCGAGGAAATGATCATCATCAAGCGCGTGATCGGTTTGCCCGGTGAGCGCGTACAGATTGAAAACGGCCACGTCTACATTAATGATCGGCAGCTGGAAGAACCGTATCTGCCTGAATCGGTGAGAACGTATCCTCACAATCCGGACTATGCCAGTGTATTGCTTGGAGAGAATGAATTTTACTTGTTAGGTGACAACCGCGAGAACAGTCAAGACAGCCGCGACATCGGTGCCGTATCAAGAGACGACATCGAGGGGAAACTCTTGATCCGCTTTTATCCCTTTTCTCGTTTTGGTGTTCCGGATTAATGAAAATAAGAGCTTAATCTGAAAACGATCGAGATCAAATAGAGAAGGACTCGGTGCGGTTCCGTATTTCAGGTGAAAAAATGCGGATACAATCAGGCAAGTCAGGACTCGATAGATTCCAATCAAATATAATGATAAAGAAAAAATAAATGCGGACGCAATAAGGTAAGAAACAACTTGATGAATATTCGAATAAATGAATGAAAGAGAGTTTAATGAGCAACGTTCCTAGAGACCATATCCGTAATTTCTGTATTATCGCGCACATCGACCACGGCAAATCGACGTTGGCCGACCGTTTGATTGAGCATACGGGGACGGCGTCGGAGCGTCAAATGGAAGATCAAATACTCGATAACATGGACATTGAGCGCGAACGCGGAATAACGATCAAAGCGCGCGCCGTTAAGATGGATTATATTTCACCATCCGGCGAACACTATATTTTCAATATGATTGACACGCCCGGCCACGTCGACTTCAATAATGAGGTGTCGCGGTCGCTTTCGGCATGTGACGGTGCTTTACTCGTTGTCGACGCGTCACAGGGTGTCGAGGCGCAGACGCTCGCCAATGCTTACCTTGCCGTCGACGCGGGTCTGGATATTGTTCCCGTCATCAATAAAATCGATTTGCCTCTTGCGCGGCCGGAGGAAGTGCGCCAAGAGATTGAAGATGTTGTCGGCATTGACGCATCGGATGCCCCTCTCATTTCGGCGAAGGAAGGCATCAATATCGAGGCCGTTCTTGAAGCTATTGCCGACCGCCTTCCGCCGCCGCAAGGCGACGATCAGAATCTGCTTCAAGCGCTCGTGTTTGATACATATTACGACACGTACCTCGGAGTGATTGCGCACGTCAATATTCGTGAAGGCGTTCTGAAAGCAGACGATAAAATTCTTGCCATGCACACCGGAAAATCTTTTGAAGTGACCGGATTAGGAACATTTTCACCGCTTGGCATGGTCTACACTGACACTCTTACGGCAGGTGACGTCGGTTTTGTGACGGCAGGAATCAAAGATGTGCGCGACATTGCGCCCGGCGATACGATCACCCTTGCTGCGCATCCTGCAAAAGAGCCTCTTCCCGGCTACAGCTCAGTGCGTCAAATGGTATTTTGCGGCATGTATCCCGTCGATGGAGCCGATTATCCCGACTTGCGTGATGCTCTGGAAAAACTCCGCCTGAATGACGCCGCCATCGACTTTGAACCTGAAACATCAAACGCACTCGGTTTCGGTTTCCGTTGCGGGTTTCTAGGGCTTCTGCACTACGAAGTGGTCCAAGAGCGACTTGAGCGCGAATTCAACATAAATCTCATCACTACGGCGCCGTCCGTCGCCTATCGACTGAACATGATCGACGGCCGGACGATCACACTCGACAACCCGACCAATATGCCTCCACGCGAGCAAATTCAGAGTATGGAAGAACCGATCGTCAACGCGTCGATCATGACACCGAAAGAATATATCGGCAACGTCATGGAGCTTTGTCAGAGATATCGCGGAACGTACGTCAACACACAGTTTCTCGATGAAAGACGCGTGAACATCCACTACGATATGCCGCTCAATGAAATCATCTACGATTTTTTCGATGCGCTTAAATCGGTCACGCGCGGCTACGCCTCATTAGATTATGAATTTAAAGACTGGCAAGTTTCCGATCTTGTTAAACTCGATACGCTCATCCATGGCGAAAAAGTAGACGCGTTGACTTTCGTTTTACACCGTGACGACGCATATTCGCGAGGCCGCGCCATCGCTGAAAAACTGCGCGACAATATCCCGCGCCACCAATTTGAAGTGCCAATTCAAATCTGCTCAGACGGGCGGATCATCGCTCGCGAAACCGTTCGCGCTTACCGCAAAGATGTCACGGCAAAATGTTACGGCGGCGATATCTCGCGCAAGAAAAAGCTTTTGGAGAAACAAAAAGAAGGCAAAAAAAGGATGCGCCAAGTCGGAAGCGTCGAAGTGCCCCAAGAAGCCTTTATGAGTGTCCTCCGCCTAGGCACGTAAAGCGCGGCATGTCGCGGCTTGACTGTTTCTAAACGTAAAGTACGCCTTGTCGTGTTCGGATTTTTGAGATGAGGAGTAGCTTAATGCCACTCCTTATTCTTCATAAACAAAGCATTTGCATAAATTTTTTAAAATTCTACAGATACCTCAGGCAGTCTTGTGAATAAATTTTGAAAAAACATGGGGTTGCAGAAATGATTCGAGCCGAAATGATTCGCCGTCCGAATAGTTTGCAATGTGCATTGTATTACTGTATAATATGCAGTCACTAGTGTCATGTAATACTAAAGCCGGTGATGAGTACAGTCACAAGTTCGACAAGTTAAACCATGCGGTACAATATCGCAAATATCTAACAAGTGTTTTCTGCCACAATCTGAAATATTTTCTTACAATTATTTTAGTTTAGAGAAGAAATAAGGCTTCTCGAAAACATTTGTTTTAAACACATTGTAAAGATTTCATGAATGTTTAAAGGAGGAAAATCATGAAAAAGCTTGCAATTGTTATTATCGGCATCCTGCTCATAGCAGGGCTCGTCGCCTGTGGCGGCAAAGGTGATTCCGGTCAAGTCAGTGAAGCCAGTAAAGCCAGTGAAGCCGGCAAAGCCAGTGAAGTCAGTGAGGCCGGCAAAGCCGGTGAAACCAGTAAAGCCAGTGACCCCGCTGTTGATAAAAATCCGTACAATCTGGACTACGAATCCACCGAGATACAGCCCATGTCGGAGGACAAGAGAGCGTCTGTAGAGACCTTAAGAGAGACTGCGTTTGAATGGCTTGAAGGACGGATCATGTTTGTCGGAACTAAGTTCGCCGACTACACTTATGAGGATGTCGCAGAGCATATCGGGGTTGATGCCACTTATTACTATTATAATGAGCATTGGCCCGGTCGTACGTACTCATGGTATGCCGACCGTGTCAACTTGTTGTAGGTTTGGCAAGAACTACGAGAGCAGTCCACCCATACCCCCATTCGTGATGGCTTTACATAACCGATAGAGCGGAGTCCCTCTTTTGGTAGCTTTTAATGCGTCTGA